>JALXDW010000370.1 GCA_027070385.1 Chromatiales bacterium | reverse complement strand
CATTTAGATAACCCTCATACACTTGAAAGTTATAAAAGTGTAGGTGGTTATTCTGTCTGGCAAAAAATATTAAAAGAAAAAGTCTCTCCTGAAGAAATCATTGAAGAACTCAAATTGTCTGCTTTACGAGGTCGGGGCGGTGCAGGCTTTCCAACCGGTTTAAAGTGGAGCTTTATGCCACGCACAGCACCCGGTCAGAAATACATTGTTTGTAATTCTGACGAAGGTGAGCCTGGAACCTGTAAAGATCGGGATATCTTACGTTACAACCCGCATCAGCTTATCGAAGGCATGGCCATTGCCGGTTATGTTATTGGTGCAACCAAAGGTTATAACTATATCCGTGGCGAATTCTGGGAACCATTCACCCGTTTCGAAGGAGCATTGAAAGAAGCTTATGAAGCCGGCTTACTGGGGGCAGATATAAAGGGGTCGGGTATCGACTTTGACCTGTATTCACATCTTGGTGCGGGTGCTTATATTTGTGGTGAAGAAACGGCATTGCTTGAATCCATTGAAGGCAAAAAAGGTCAGCCAAGATTTAAACCACCATTCCCTGCTGGTTTCGGGTTATATGGTCGCCCAACAACAATTAATAACACGGAAAGTTTAGCCTCTGTTCCGGTTATTCTGGAAAAGGGTGGCAAGTGGTTCCTTGAAAAAGGTAAGCCCAATAATGGTGGAACCAAGTTATTCTGTGTGTCGGGGCATGTAAACAACCCCGGTAATTTTGAAGTGCCGATGGGAACACCGTTTTCTAAATTACTGGAAATGGCGGGTGGCATTCGTGACGGCCATACATTTAAAGCGGTTATCCCCGGTGGTTCATCCGTGCCGGTGTTACCAGCTGAAATTGCAATGGACATGGACATGGATTACGACTCGATTGCAAAAGCCGGTTCCATGCTAGGTGCAGGCTCGGTTATCGTTATGGATGAAACAACCTGTATGGTGGGCGCACTTGCGCGACTGTCACATTTTTATCATGAAGAATCCTGTGGTCAGTGTACGCCTTGCCGGGAAGGTACAGGTTGGTTATCAAGGGTTATGCATCGTATTGAACATGGCCAGGGTAAACAGGAAGATTTGGATCTTCTTGATAGCGTAGCAACACGCATTGCAGGTCGAACAATTTGTGCATTAGGTGATGCTGCTGCTATGCCGGTGCAAAGTTTCTTAAAACACTATCGTGATGAATTTCAATACCATATTGATCACGGTAAGTGCATGGTTGGTAGTAAAGCGTAAGGTTATTGAACAGTATGGCTAATATTGAAATTAACGGTATTCCACTTCAAGTCGCAGACGGTACGATGGTGATCGAAGCTGCGGATGAAGCCGGTATTACTATTCCACGTTTTTGTTACCATAAAAAATTATCGGTGGCAGCGAACTGCCGTATGTGTCTGGTTGAAGTTGAAAAAGCACCTAAGCCATTACCAGCCTGTGCAACACCGGTTACCGATGGTATGAAAGTCTTTACCCAATCGTCCAAAGCACTTGAAGCTCAACAAAGTGTGATGGAATTCTTATTGATTAATCATCCGCTTGATTGTCCGATTTGTGATCAAGGTGGTGAGTGTGACCTGCAAGACATTGCGATGGGCTTTGGTAAATCCGAATCACGTTATACTGAACGCAAGCGTGTGGTTGCCGATAAAGATATCGGCCCGTTAATAGCCACTGAAATGACGCGTTGTATTCATTGTACCCGCTGTGTTCGTTTTGGTCAGGAAATCGCTGGCATTATGGAACTGGGTGCGACCGGTCGTGGTGAAGATACCCGTATCTCAACTTATGTTGCACGCACTGTTGATTCGGAAATGTCAGGTAACGTCGTGGATTTGTGTCCGGTTGGCGCACTGACTTCCAAGCCTTATCGCTATCATGGTCGGCCATGGGAGAATGTGAAGTCTGACAGTATTGCAGCACATGACTGTATCGGTTCCAATGTGATTGTGGAAACACGCCGTAACGAAGTTATGCGTGTATTGCCGAAAGAGAATGAATTGATTAATGAAATGTGGCTGTCTGATCGGGATCGTTACAGCTACCTGGGGCTAAAAGCAGCTGACCGCCTCAAACAACCCATGATAAAACAGGGTAACGATTGGAAAGAAGTTAATTGGCAAACAGCACTGAATTATGCCGTTGAAGGATTGAGAACCGTTATTGAAAAAGACGGAGTCGACAAAGTGGGTGGATTAATTTCACCCAATGCCACGACAGAAGAAATGTATTTAATGCAAAAACTGTTACGTGGTCTGGGTGTTAATAATATTGATCATCGTTTACGGCAGTCGGACTTTAACAACCAGTCAAATATGCCTTTATATCCCGCATTGAATATGGATATTGCTGCATTGGAAAATGTTGATGCGGCTTTATTAGTAGGCTCTTACATCAGAAAAGATCAACCGATAGCGGCACACCGTTTACGCAAAGCAAATCGTAAAGGTGCTTCTGTGATGGCGATTAATCCTCTCGATTATGATTTTAACTTAAAGCTAACCACCAATATCATCAATGCCCCCTCCAAAATGCTGACAGATCTGGCTGCTGTGGCCAAGGCTTTAATGGATGCAGGCGCAAAATCGGATGATTTATCCGGTCTGGAACAACTGCTAAAAGACGTAACAGTCACTGACGACCACAAAGCCATTGCGAATACACTGGCACAAGCAAAAGATGCAGTCGTTATCTTGGGTACACAGGCCCATTTACAAAATAATTTTTCAGACTTATATGCATTAAGTTTTGCCATTGCAAAATTGGCCGGTTGTTCAATGAGCGATTTAACCGATGGTGCGAATGCAGCCGGTGCATGGCTGGCCGGTGCCGTGCCTCACCGTGGTGTGGGCGGTTCAAGTGTGACCGAAGGACTGAATGCTCATGCCATGACAACACAAGCACTGAATGCCTATCTGTTATTTAATGTGGAACCCGAATATGACTGCGTGTCTGCTGCTGCTGCATTACAGTCAATGACCGATGCAGATTTCGTTGTTAACTTCACTTCGTTTGCATCTGAAACAACCAAAGCTTTCAGTGATGTGTTATTGCCAATTACCACCTTCACCGAAATAGCAGGGAGTTATGTCAACGCACAGGGCAGCTGGCAGAGTTTTAGTCCCAGTGTTACGGCTGATTCTGATATTCGCCCAGGCTGGAAAGTTTTGCGTGTGCTGGCAAATTTATTAGAAGTAGATGGTTTTGACTTTATCAGTATTGATGAAGTGCATACGGAACTGCAAACACAGACATCATCTGCCATTCAACATGAATTCAAATGGCAACTGCCTGCCTCGGTTGAGGTGGCCGTTTCGGGTGTGGAACGCATTGGTTATTTGCCGATTTATTCGGTTGACAGTCTGGTGCGTCGTTCGCAGGCATTGCAGGCAACACACGACGCTGTTAATAACAGTGTTATTGTTAATACAGCGTTAGCAAAAGAACAAGGTTTAAAGCAAGATGGCGCAGTGGCCATCGTTCAGAATGGCAAGACGATTACCTTGCCGGTGATTGTGGATGATGGTGTTGCCGATGGTAGTGTGCTAGTTCCTGTTGCAATAAAGGAAACGACCTCGTTAACAGATGGTTATGGCAGCATCGAAATTAAGCAAGCGTGATTTTACTTGTTAATAATTTAATGACTTAAAAACGATAAGAGATAATTCAGAGTTCATACTATGTTTGATTGGTTAAGTTCATTTTTTACAACATTTTTACCCGAGCCATTAGTGGCTGTGGTCATTATCGTAATTAAAATAGTCATTATCATGTTGCCATTGATGCTCTGTGTGGCTTATCTGACATTAGCTGAACGAAAAATTATTGGTGCGATGCAGGTGAGGATGGGACCCACCCGCGTTGGCTGGCGTGGTTCATTGCAACCTATTGCTGATGCGATGAAACTAATGTTTAAAGAAATTGTTATCCCAACCGGTGCCAACAAGGTTTTATTTTTAATTGCACCGATACTCTCTATTGCCCCGGCACTGGCCGCATGGGCGGTTATTCCCTTCGATTCTGAAAAAGTATTGGCCGATGTGGATGCGGCTTTACTTTATATACTGGCTGTTACTTCAATTGGTGTTTACGGGGTCATTATTGCGGGGTGGGCATCTAACTCCAAGTATGCATTGTTAGGTGCCATGCGTTCAGCGGCTCAGATTGTATCCTATGAAATTGCAATGGGATTTGCGTTGGTTGGTGTATTGCTGGCAGCCGGCAGCATGAACTTTGGTGGTATAGTCGAAGCACAGGCAGGAATGGGCTTTTTAAGCTGGTTTTGG
>JALXDW010000369.1 GCA_027070385.1 Chromatiales bacterium | reverse complement strand
GTGAAAAATTATTAACTACACCGAACCCGAGTGAAAATACCGATAAGCAATTATTTGAACGCTTAGGGGTAACAGCGGTTTAAACAGATGGCTATTGCATGTCCTTCAATAATAAATTAAACACCCGTCTGCATAATCTGCAACAGCAACAGTTGTATCGTTCTCGTCGTTTAGTCGAAACACCTCAAGATGTAACACTCGCCATTAATGGTAAATCATTAATAAATTTTTGCAGTAACGATTATTTAGGTTTGGCGAACCATCCAGAGGTTAACAAAGCCTTTAAAAAAGCAGTTGATGAGTATGGTGTAGGCAGTGGTGCATCACAACTCGTCACTGGGCATCAAAAACCGCACCATGCTTTGGAAGAAGAGCTGGCTGATTTTTTCAAGCGGGATCGCGCGTTACTTTTTTCAACGGGTTATATGGCTAACCTGGGTGTGGTCAGTGCGTTAGCTGAACGTAATGACGAAATCTTTGAAGACAAGCTTAACCATGCATCGCTTATTGATGCTGCGCTATTGTCACATGCAAAACTTTCTCGCTTCCAACATAAAGATACCAAAGCATTAGATACGCAGTTAATAACATCCAACGCAAAAACAAAATTTGTGATCAGTGATGGTGTATTCAGTATGGATGGGGACAAAGCAGATTTAAAATCATTGATTAATATGACACAAAAAAATAATGCGGTACTTATGATAGATGATGCGCATGGTATTGGTGTATTAGGAAAAAATGCGCGTGGAATAATGGATGAAGTAGAGGCGGACGTATTTCAATCTGACTTGCCAATCTTTGTAGGGACCTTCGGCAAAGCATTTGGAACCTTTGGAGCCTTTGTTGCCGGTAGTGAAGCATTAATCGAAAATCTGATTAACTTTTCGCGTAGCTATATTTATACAACGGCCATGCCTGCAGCTATTGCTGAAGCAACACGCACCAGTTTAAGACTGATTAAACAGGGGGGTAATTTAAGAGAAAATTTGCAGGCACGTATTATTCAGTTTCGTGATGGTTGTAATGAGAGAGGAATATCCGTTGCGGCTGCCCCTGAATATGGTCAGCATTCAGCTATCCAGCCGTTGATTGTGGGTTCGGCAGATAAAGCCTTAATGCTAAGCCAGGCACTGCAACGCGATGGTATTTTGATCAGCGCCATTCGGCCACCGACGGTGCCAGTGAATACCTCACGTCTGCGCATTACATTTTCGGCAAACCATACGGCTGAGCATGTCGAACGGTTGTTGTCAGCATTAAGTCGCCAGTTATGTTAACGGTAACTGAATCAGGTGAAGGGACACCACTGGTTTTACTTCATGGCTGGGGATTACATAGTGGGGTATGGCTGAACATATTGCCTGAATTAAATAAACGCTATCATTGTTATACGGTCGATATGTTGGGGCATGGTCAATCACTTACGAGTGACAGTATGCTGTTTGATTTGGCTAATATGCGTAAAGCATTGCATCATATCATTACAAAAATAGATGCAGCAGAAGTTACCTTATTAGGCTGGTCTTTAGGTGGTCTGGTTGCTATGGATTACATCCATCACAATTCAGACAAGATTAAAAAATTAATTCTGGTTGCATCCAATGCCTCTTTTTGCAAAAAAGAAGACTGGTTTAATGCCATTGAACAATCGGTATTGGAAAACTTTGCCAGTCAACTTGAGCTGGACTATAAAAAAACAGTTGATAAGTTTATGGCATTGCAAATGTTTGGTGCAGATGATTATAAGCAATCACTTAAAATATTGAAGCAATCAATGGCAAGTCGTCCAGAGCCCTCAATGCAGGCACTGCGTGAAGGGCTTGAAATATTAAAAGTAACTGATTTAAGAACTCAGCTTAGTCATATAGAACAACCTGTTTTAATGATTACCGGTGAGCATGATCGGCTAATGCCGTATCAGGCAGCGGATGCCATGCAGTTATTGTTGGGAAATGCCCGGCATAAAATGATGAGGGGAGCGGGGCATGCGCCGTTTATCTCTCATCCGGATGAATTTGTACAAGTAATAAAAGATTTTAGTAAAGAGTAATGTATGTCTGAACCTGATTTTTATGTCAATAAAACCTTGTCGCGTCGTGCCTTTGAAAAAGCGGCTCAGGCATATGACGATGCCGCTGTTCTGCAGCGCGAAGTTGCCAACAGAATGCTTGAACGTCTGGATTATATCCTTATTAAACCACAGGTTATTTTAGATGCCGGTGCGGGAACGGGGTATTGTACCTTGGATGTTGCTCAACGTTATCCAGATGCACACGTCGTTGCGCTGGATATCGCCTCTTCCATGCTGCAACAAACACGTGTCAAAGCGAAAGCTGATAGCAATATTAATTATGTTACCAGTGATGTTGAACAAATAGCACTCGCTGATAACAGTGTCGACTTGATTGTTTCAAGTCTTGCAGTGCAATGGTGTAATGATTATGTCAAAGCCTTTGCAGAATTTAAGCGGGTTTTAAAACCAGGTGGTTGTTTGCTGTTTACCAGCTTTGGTCCAGATGCCTTAAAAGAATTAAGGCATTGCTGGTATAAGGTTGACAATGATAGCCATGTAAACAGTTTTATCGACATGCATCATGTTGGTGATGCTTTATTACAAGCCTGTTTTAAAGATCCAGTTATGGATACAGAAATTATTACAGTAACGTATAAAGATGTTTATCAAATTATGCGCGATTTAAAAAATATTGGTGCACATAATGTTTTAAACGGTCGTCGTCATAGCCTGACAGGTAAAAGGCGATTACAGGCGATGGTGGCGGAGTATGAAACCTTTCGCAACAATGGTGTATTACCCATGACTTATGAAATTGTTTATGGGCATGCATGGTCTGCTGATATTGAAAAAATACATGTGGATTTTAAAACAGGTTAATTTGTTTCTATTAAATAGCTTTGTCACATCAAATGTAACATTCGAACATTTGGCATGTTTCCCCTTATTTTTAGTGTAAATTAATCGTCATTTTCTTGATGATATCGTTTTATCGTCTACACTTAACTGAATATTATCAATGGACTTATATTTTTTATGAAGGATCGCCAATGAATAAAAGATATTTTTTAATTACTTCCGTTGTATTTTTTACCCCCTGTTTTATTTTCTTCCCTTATGCGGCAGAACCTGTTTCTGGCCAAATGATGGCCAATACCTGTAGTGCATGTCATGGCACATATGGCAGAAACAAGGATGATTTTATTCCTTCACTTGCCGGAATGTCTCAACAGCAATTTATTCGATCTATGAAAGCATATCGTAGTGGTAGCCGTGATGCGACGATTATGGATAGGGTCGCACGTGCATTCAGTGACAGTGAAATTGAGGCCATGGCTAAATTTTTTGAATCGAAAAAACAAGGTGGCACTAATGCCTCCAATTAATCGCCGTGAGTTTGTAAAAGTTCTGGGGGCTGGAGTTATTTCCAGTTTCCCGTTTTTCTCTGCCAAAACAGTTTTTGCGAATGCTCATCCGCATGTTGTTATTGTGGGAGGAGGGACTGGTGGAGCAACTGCTGCAAAGTACCTGAAGCTGGCTGATCCAAATATAAAGGTTACTATTGTTGAGCGTAACGAGATGTATCATCGATGTTACGGTAGTAATGAAGTATTAACCGGGCATGTCAGTATGGATGACATAACAATTAGCTATGATGCGCTTAAAAATATTTACGGTGTTAACTTTATTTTTGGTTCGGTTGTCAGTGTTGAGCCAAATGCACAACGCATTATATTAAAAGATAGAACAAAACTGAGTTATGACCGCTTAATTGTATCTCCTGGTATTGATTTTATCTGGGATAACATTGACGGACAGACAGAGATAGTTGCAAACACATCAATTCCCCACGCCTGAAAAGCCGGTACCCAAACCCAGACACAAAACCATCAAGGACGAAATCGACATCATCAGTGACGCCTTCTACGACCTGAGCTGCCGTCTGGAGGCCTCGCGGGCCGAGCTGGACCGGGCCAAGGAGATGGCCTTTCAAGGCGAAAAGATGGCAGCCTTGGGCCTGCTCACCGCCGGCATCGCCCATGAGGTCAACAATCCCTTGGGCGGACTTATCAACTGTGGGACAACCCTGCAACAGAATCCTGACGACACCGAGCTTCTGCAGCGGTACCTGCCCCTCATCAACAAGGGGCTGCGTCGAATCGAACATACGATGCAGCAGCTCCTCCACTTTGGCCGCAGCCGACCGCTCAACCTGAAGAAGATCGATGTGGATCAGGTCATCGAAGAGTGCTTCGATCTGCTCTCCTACCGGCTGCGCAACATCAAT
>JALXDW010000368.1:5679-14070 GCA_027070385.1 Chromatiales bacterium | reverse complement strand
GATCATCGTGATGATAAAACTCCAGTCGCTGCACAATACCAAAACGATCCCGCAAGGGCGAGGTTAACGAGCCAGCACGCGTGGTCGCACCTACCAGGGTAAAAGGTGGCAAATCCAGTTTAATCGAACGTGCCGCAGGACCTTCACCAATCATAATATCCAGTTGATAATCTTCCATTGCAGGATAAAGTATTTCTTCAACCACCGGACTCAGGCGATGTATTTCGTCAATAAAAATAACATCATGGGGTTCAAGATTGGTTAATAATGCGGCTAAATCACCAGGGCGTTCCAGCACCGGGCCGGAGGTATGTTTTAAATTGACGTCCAGTTCATTGGCAATAATATTGGAAAGCGTGGTTTTACCTAATCCGGGTGGGCCAAAAATAAGAACATGATCGAGCGCTTCCTGACGCTTACGTGCAGCATGAATAAAAATTTCCATTTGCTCACGAACTTTTGGTTGGCCAACGTAATCTTTTAAATTTTTCGGACGAATAGCATGGTCGAGGATATCTTCCTGTTTTTGTCCGGCAGCTGCAATCAAGCGATCATTATCTATCATAGTCGTCCTTTTATACCGTTGCCTTATTCTTTAAGGCTGCACGAATTAACTCGCCACTGGAAACCGGCGTCTCTGTTGCATCGGCAAGTGCCTGTTGTACCATCATGCTGGCTTCCTGCGGTTTATAACCCAGTGCGATTAAGGCACTGGTTGCCTCAGCAGTATCGTCCTGCAGTTCAACCGGTTGTTGTGTTTCGTCCTGTGTTGGCAAGCTGGCCGGCAGCCAATCTTTTAACTTATCACGCACTTCAATAATTAGTCTTTCAGTTGTTTTATTACTGAGACCCGGTAGTTTGATTAATTCTTTAGTATCGTTTTCATTGACACAGCGTGCAAATTCCTGCGCACTGATACTCGACAAAATAGACAGCGCCAGTTTGGCTCCCACACCATTGACTTTTATTAAGGTACGGAATAAACGCCGCTCTTCATCTGAAATAAAACCACACAGGAACTGTGCATCTTCACGCACGATCATATGGGTAAACAGGGTCATTGTTTCCTGTAAATCCGGCAGGCTGTAAAATGTGTTCATTGGTACTTCAACTTCATAACCCACACCGTGGACATCAATCACCAGTACCGGGGGATTCTTTTCTATTATCTGACCTGTGAGTCGACCAATCATTTTTTATCTTTCATTACTGTGTTTGATTTTATTTGGTTAAATTCGAGTACGTCGTTTACGCGCTGAACGTTTAAAGACATTCATTTCATTCAGATCTATTTTATTTTTATTATGTAATGGCATTTGTTTGCCTGCAGCCTGGCTAAAATTTTGCAAGCTGGTGCGTAAATGTGCACGACATAGTGCAATGGCCAGCGCATCGGCTGCATCTTCTTGCGGAAATTTATTTAAGCCTAATAATACCCGCACCATGTGCTGCATCTGAACTTTACTGGCATTGCCTTTACCCACGATAGCCTGTTTAATTTCGCGAGGTGTATATTCATGAACGGGAATATCCTGATTGGCGACCACACAAATCGCTGTACCACGTGCCTGCCCAAGCTTGAGTGCTGAATCGGGGTTACGATGCATAAATACTTTTTCAATCGCCATTTCAGTTGGCTGATACTGTGCAATTAATTCAGACAAACCTCTGAATATCGACTTGAGCCGAACCGGTAAAGCATCATCCGGTGTACGAATACAACCACTGTTCACCCAGCAACTTTTATTTTTTGTAACGTCAATGATGCCGTAGCCGGTAATACGCGAACCCGGGTCTATCCCCAGAATGCGTGTGGTCTGGCTTGTGGTGCTCTGCTGTGTCGTTCGGGTAGTCGTCTTATTCTCCAGCTTTCTCGTTTACTCGGCCATTGCCTGCATCAATTCTTCAGTGAATTCTGCATTGGTATAGACATTTTGCACATCATCCAGATCTTCCAACGCATCGATCAGACGCATCACTTTTTCAGCATCTTCCAGCTGCAAATCAACCGTAGTGGAAGCCACCATGGTCACTTCAGCATGTTCAGGTTCGAGTGATTCAGCAACCATGGCTTCTTTTACATTCAGAAAATCTTCCCATGAGGTCGTCACATCAATGCTACCATCATCATTTGTCACCACATCTTCAGCACCCGCTTCCAGTGCAGCTTCCATAATTTTTTCTTCATCACTGCCTGCGGGATAACTTAAAATGCCTTGCTTGGTAAAAAGGTAAGCCACTGAACCATCGGTACCGAGGTTGCCCCCTGATTTTGAAAAAGCATGGCGTACTTCCGAAACCGTGCGATTAATATTATCGGTTAAACATTCGACTAATACCGCAACACCGCTTGGGCCATAACCTTCATAGCGCACCTCGTCATAATTTTCATTATCACCGGCACCACTGCCCCGCTTTACCGCTCGCTCAATGGTATCACGTGTCATGTTACCACTGAGGCCTTTGTCGATAGCTGCGCGTAAACGTGGATTTGAATCCGGGTCGCCACCACCCATTTTCGCAGCAACCACAATCTCACGGATTAGTTTAGTGAATAATTTACCACGTTTTGAATCTTGTGCTTTTTTACGGTGTTGTATATTCGCCCACTTACTATGACCTGCCATGCTGACTCCAAATTCATTCGTTTCAATGTCAATATGGGAAGATTTTACCATTACTCATGGCTTTGCGCAGGTTAAAACAGCCGGATTTATCAGAAAAACGGCAAATAGGAAGAAGATTATTCGCCTTCGTCTGGCAGGTAAATGGCTGTTCGTTCCAGGGTAGGATTTTGCCCAGAATCAAAGGTAAACTCATGACTACCAATTTTGATAATGTCACCCTGTTTTAGTAAATACCGTTCAATACGGTCATCATTGACAAAGGTTCCATTGGTTGACTCCATGTCCTGAACAAAAAAGTCCTGGACATCATCCAGATAGGGGTTATCTTCCGCAATAATCACCGCATGCAAGCCACTGACAGCATAGTCATCGAGGTGAATATCATTATCATCATTTCGACCGATGGTGGTGGCTGCTTTTTCTAACAGAAAAGAACGCAGGTTAATGCCGTCGTGTTTCAGAATTAATTTTGCCACCGTTAACCCAATTCCAGTTTAAATATACAAAAAATACCTGTCACCACTATGGTTGAACCTGAAATTCCAGCTGAGTACCAGACACTTCAATTTTGTCACCGGCAGAAAGTAACTCACTCTTGACCCCTATCGAATTATTGTTCAGTAATGGGGGTTTTGCATTGGTGGTACCGCTCATTGGCATTAAATAAAAATTATTGCGACGTTTGGCAATCACTGCAACCTGCCCACCCGGTGAGCCAAGCGTTGTATAGGGTTTGCTTAAAGCGATCACTTCACCCATTTTAGGGCCGGAAATAATGGTTACCTGATATTTTTTAGGTGATTCAATTTTTTCCTTTTTGCTTTTCTGTGGTGAAATCATGACTGTACGTTCAAACTCATTAATATTTTCGTCAATAAATTTAAACGTATGACGGCCTATTTTTATCAGGTCACCATTGGTTAATTGTCTTTTGGTAACCGGCTTACCGTTCAGGGTTGTTCCATTCGTGCTGTTTAAATCTTCCACATAAGCATTTTGCAACATCAATATTGCCGCGTGTTCGCCACTAATGGTGGGATCATCAATATGAATATCATTACCCGGTTTTCGACCGATGGTGATACGTTCTTTATCCAGCACAAATTCTTTTATAACTGCGCCATCATGGGTTAATACTAATTTAGACATACCTTTATCCTGTTATAAAGCAATACGTTTTATGCAACTGAGCCTTCATAACCACTTTCATCCGAGAAGGCTTCTCGTAATGTGATTAAAATAACTGAAATATTATCCTTACCACCTTTTTCATTGGCAGCGGCAACCAGTTTTTTGGCTGTATCACTTAAACTGCCCGGCTCACTAAGGATAGCCGATATTTCTTCATCCAGCACCAGATCGGATAACCCGTCAGAACATAACAGAAAGACATCCCCCGGTTGAATTTCATGCTCAATTAAATCCACTTCAACTTCTTCGCTAATCCCTAAAGCACGGGTAATCAAGTTACGACTGACCGCTGAATAGGCTTCTTCTTCCGACAAATAACCATTATCAACCATTTCCTGAACCAGAGAATGATCGGTTGTCAGCTGGGTTAAAGTTGTATCGTTATGCACATATAAACGCGAATCTCCCACATTTGCAATAAGTGCCTTGCCATTCTGGATAAGGCTCATGACAAGAGTGGTTCCCATCCCCGCGTATTCTGTATTTTCAAGTGCCTGTTCAAAAATTTCGGTATTGGCATAGGTGATCGCTTCATACAAAGCATCATTATAATCGACAATTTCAGAGTCGATAATTTCCGGGGTTAAAACGTCGTATAAGGCATGTTTAATGCTTTCTATTGCCAATGCACTGGCAATCTCTCCGGCATTATGCCCACCCATGCCATCGGCAAGAATAAACATGCCGCGTTCAATATCACAATCAATCGCATCTTCGTTATGGTCTCGCATTTGTCCAACATCGGTCAGGCCAAAAGCATCAATTTTACGGGTATTTTTACTCATGCTTTCTTGCTACCCCGCTTTTTGCCAATGCGTTCCTGACAACGTCGTAATGCGTTTGCCATACGTTCACCCGACTGGAAACGTTTTTCCAGTTCTTTATGCAGTGCTTTGTTCATAATGGTACTGGTACAGGCAGGGAGATCCGGCCGAAACATGCGAATATCCGGGTGTTTTTCATTTGCGATTTTATACATTAGGCTGGCCATTGATTCACCAATAAAAGGAAGCTCACCGGTTAACAGCTGATAAAAAGTAATGCCTAATGAAAATAAATCTGAACGGCCATCCACTTTTTTACCGGCTAATTGTTCAGGCGACATATAGGATGGACTACCCAATATGGTGCCTGTTTTTGTTTTACTGGCATCGGTTAAACATGCCACACCAAAATCTGTTATTTTGACAGTGCCGGATTCCCGGTCATAAATAATATTTGCAGGTTTAATGTCACGATGCACCACATTCTTGCTCATGGCATAATCAAGACCTTCGGTCACCTTTATAATGACATCAAACACTTCTTCAGCCGACAATAAATTTTCAGGCTTGCAGTATTCGCTGAGTGGCTTGCCTTTTATGTAATCCATTGCGATATAAGATAAGTCCTGATCTTCACCCACATCATAGATGGTTACAATATTAGGGTGATCAAGCCGACCGGCTGTTTCCGCTTCGCGGAAGAAACGCTGTTTCACATCTTCAAGCTTGTCACCTTCAAACTCCTGCGACAGCATCATGGTTTTAATTGCAACAGTACGACCTATTTTAGGGTCATGCCCCAGGTAGACCATGCCCATTGCACCACGTCCCAGTTCTTCATCAATGCTGTAACGTCCAATGGTTGGTTTTTGAATGCCCGGACTGCTGAGTATCAATGTACCATTCATATTATTGGCTTTTTTGGCACTGCCACCAAAAGCCAGCGCATCGGACGCTTCTTTATTACGACCGATGCGTTCCTGAATATCATTATAATTTTTAT
Organism: Chromatiales bacterium; assembly: GCA_027070385.1. Lineage (GTDB taxonomy): Bacteria > Pseudomonadota > Gammaproteobacteria > UBA6429 > Thiohalophilaceae > SZUA-37. The sequence continues at coordinate 8,485 of JALXDW010000368.1, read as the reverse complement.
CGTGACCTTCGATAAACTTGAAAACTGACGCAGCCTTGTTTAATTGACGCTTACGTTCATAATCCAGCCCCAGGTTATACAGGCTATGTAATACATCCGGAGTAATGACACATTTACGATATTTTTCATATGCCTGATCCAGTTGACCCTGCTCATGAAAAGATTTACCTAATAATAAATGTGCATCGGACAGTTCCTGTTTTACACCTGAAAAACTCTGTTCAAAAAGATGTTTAAACCCGATAACAAAATGCCCTATTACCAGTGCAAATGCCGGGATCATGATAGGTAACCAGGTGGCACTGGCTATCATAGAGATAAAATGTACGTTAATAAACGCAATCAATAAAAGAAGACTGACCACCAGACCAGTCGTCATGCGTAGCCGTGGCAACAAAAAGATAAGATATAAAGCAACCAGAATATAACAAAGCAACTGGATTAACTTTGTGTTTTCCATAAAGCGATATTGTTCACCATTGAGCAAACTCGACACCGTGTGGGCACTGACTAATGCAGGTGCCATTGGTTCACCTAAAGCCGTTGGAATAATTTTCGTATGCTGTCGTGTAGTAATACCCACAATAACAATCTTATTACGCAACGTTTTGGACATCACACGGTTATTATAAATTTCACTTGCCGATATTATTTTGAAGGCAGACTGGCCGTCCTTACCCTGATAAAAACGCGGATAGACACGCAACTGTTCATCAGTCGCCACCCGTTCACCACCCATTTCAACACCGTGCTTTAAATCCACACGAATATCCCGGGTTGATTGATTACTGTTGCGAATCGCCAGCATCAATGAAAACGATGGCAGGTAGTGTTGTCCGTACTGCAAAACCAATGGTTCACTACGGAAAGTGGAAATATCACCGACCCCCAGTTCGACATGACCAATGGCTCCAACATAGCGGGTCAGCTCCTTAATGGGAGGGTAAATAATCCCGGCTAAAGGAACCGGATCGTCTGTCCACAACGCATTCCACCATTTAGCCGGTTTGGGAATACCGGTTACTTTTTTGAGTTCATAGCGTTTCAAATATTTGCTTAAAATAGCACGACGGGCAATATTTTTGTCACTTGCAGATTGATAGGGTAATGCCAGTACAACCCGGCCGGCATTACGAAAAGCATCGGCCAACAGGTTATCCGTGTCCAGGTTATTTTCGGCTCGCTGCAATAAACGCAACGCACTGCGGTTATAGGATTTACGATCTTGTTCAAACAGTGTTTTTAACTGCTGAATATACTCCAGGCCGGGGGAACTCTGCTTTTTATCAAACGGCAAGGCCAGACCAATAACAGCCGGACGCGCTTTGGATATACGTCGAACAATATCGGCAAGAATATCGCGCGGCCATGGCCAGGCACCGAGCTCCTCGAGAGAGGGGTTATCAATGGCCACGACAACCACTTTTGGACTAGCCAACCGGGGTGAAGAAAACTGCACCCCTTGGTCATACGCCATATTATCAAACTGCCGTAAAAAATCGCTGCCTGAAAACAAGTAACAGACTAAAACAACGAGTAAACCAATAAATTTGTCAGATTTTAAAAAAGCAGATCGCACTGTCATTATCTATGTACCAGTTACACTCGACTGCCTGTTTGACCCGAAATACACAGGTTATTGGATTTTATGGGGTATTTTACCGTTAGCCAACGATTCATAGCATACCTTTATTATATATTTATTCTTCTTTAAGTAGCGGCACTTTGCCTTTAAACATGAGCTTATGAGCATACATGATTACAAAAAAAACGGCTATCTGCTTGTTTAATAGGCAAATTAAACCTAATTGAACAAATTATAACCTATATGCCGCCCTCAAGCTTCATGCCAACAATCACGGGGGAGGCCTGTGCCACACGCCAGTACCCGGTTAATTTGAGGTTCATATGCACACTCACAAGGTGCTTTTAATGACTAATACATGGGCAAGGCTCAAATTTGCCAAAATCCGGCCCACAGTGCCCCGCTAAAACCCCTTAGCTATCTGTTTCGATTTTGGCAGGCTGGCGCAACTTGATGTGCAATTCACGCAGTTGGTTAGTACTTACTGGCGAAGGTGCCTGTGTTAATAAACAACTGGCCGATTGTGTTTTTGGAAAGGCCATCACATCACGAATGGAGTGTGCGCCGGTCATCAGCATAATTAATCGATCCAGACCAAATGCGATGCCACCGTGTGGTGGACAACCAAATTTAAGCGCGTCAAGGAGAAAGCCAAACTTGTCTTCGGCTTCCTGATCACTGATACCCAGCAGTTTAAACACCGCTTTTTGAATATCGGGACGGTGAATACGAATTGAACCACCACCTAATTCAGTGCCGTTTAACACCATGTCGTAGGCACGAGATAATGTTGTACCCGGATGGGCTTCTAACTCAGCCACATCATTTGTTTTAGGTGCAGTAAACGGGTGATGCAATGCCGTCCAGCGTTGGTTGGCTTCATCTTCTTCAAACATCGGGAAATCAACAACCCATAAAGGTTGCCATTCATCGGCGATCAGACCGCGATCTTCGGCTAATTTGACTCTTAATGCGCCTAACGCTTCATTAACAACCGATGCTTTATCGGCACCGAAGAAAATCAAATCACCGGTTTCAGCCCCGGTTCGCTCCAAAATAGCCGCAACAACCTCATCCGGCAGGAATTTTAAGATGGGCGACTGGCAACCCTCTTTACCCTGTGATAAATCGTTAACCTTGATATAAGCGAGTCCTTTTGCGCCATAAATACCGACAAACTCGGTGTAGTTGTCAATTTCCTTGCGACTTAATTCACAGCCT
>JALXDW010000368.1:5234-5669 GCA_027070385.1 Chromatiales bacterium | reverse complement strand
CCACCCGGCCTTTGGGGTCGTTAGCCGGGCCACTGAAAACTTTAAAATCAACAGCGGACATCACATCCTTTAAATCCACCAATTCCAGCGCAATACGTAAATCCGGCTTATCGGAACCATAACGCAGCATGGCATCGAAATGGGTCATACGCGGGAATGGATTGGGCAGTTCAACATCAATCCCTTCCTTGAACACATAGCGCATCATGTTTTCCATCATCGTCATGAGGGTTTCTTCATCTAAAAATGACGTTTCGATATCCAACTGAGTAAATTCAGGCTGTCGGTCTGCACGCAAATCTTCATCACGGAAACAGCGCACGATCTGGTAATAACGATCCATACCCGACATCATCAGTAACTGTTTAAAAATTTGCGGTGACTGAGGCAAAGCAAAAAAACTGCCTTCGTGTGTGCGACTCGGCACCAGATAAT
>JALXDW010000368.1:777-5224 GCA_027070385.1 Chromatiales bacterium | reverse complement strand
AGATAATCGCGTGCACCTTCCGGAGTTGCCTTGGTAAGCATGGGCGTTTCAATATCTAAAAAACCATCTTCTTCCAGGTAACGACGGAATAAATTGGAAATTTTTGAACGTAATTGCAAGCGTCTAAGCATTTGTGGACGACGCAAATCAACATAGCGGTATTTAAGGCGATGTTCTTCAGAAACATCGTCATCATCAATCTGAAACGGTGGTGTGTCTGCATGACTCAGAATTTCCAGATCCAGGCCTAATACTTCCACCTGCCCCGTTTTCAGGTTATCGTTTTTAGTTCCTTCCGGACGATGGCGAACTTTTCCGCGAACGCGTAACACAAATTCATTCCGCACACGTTCAGCCGTGGCAAAAACATCTTCAATATCAGGGTCATATACAACCTGCAGCAGGCCTTCACGGTCACGCAAGTCGATAAAGATAACGCCACCGTGGTCTCGACGACGATGAGCCCAACCACATACGGTTACTTCCTGATCGATTAAAGACTCGTTAATTTCACCACAATAATGGGTACGCATAAAAATGTTCCTTTAGAAAAACGGTTAGTGCAAACTTAAATTCCACCGCAGTGGCAATGACGCACGGGTAGAACGCCACTTTAAATTAAAATATCCTATTTAGCCTTACTTTCAGTTTTTGAAGATGAGCTGGACTGGCTCACCGCTGGCCCTGATTCTTTGCCCGCCAAATTCTTTTTATTACCGGTTTTAAAATCTGTCTCATACCAGCCCCCGCCTTTCAAACGAAAAGCGGCCGCAGATATGAGTTTTTTTAGTGCAGGCTTTTTGCAGTCAGGGCATTCTGTCAGAGGCGCATCGGCCATCTTTTGTATTGCCTCAAAAGTATGGCCACAGGCCTCACATTTATATTCATAAATTGGCATATCAGTACTCCAGAACTCAATACGATAATGACACTATTGGGTTCACTCAAACTTAAATCAAGCCGCGCATTATACCCGTTTTTAAGCCGGATAAACTATCCATTTCAGTCCATATCGGCAGCGGAATACACCTGAAACAGTGGCAAAATCATGAATATTCACTCTATATGGGCCACCACCCCAAGCTTTATCTCTACAAACAATGCATTAAACGATAAACTTCCTTGTTTTCGGCTAATAAAAAGTGATAACAATGGATACAAAATCAATTCTCATTACGGGCTGTTCCAGCGGTATTGGCCTGTGTACGGCAAAAAGACTCAAGCAAGATGGCTACCGGGTTTTTGCCACTGCACGCAAACAGCAGGATGTCGATATGCTGGCAGAACAAGGTTTTGAAAGCTTCTTGCTGGATTACGCAAACTCAAACAGCATTCAGGATTGCGTACAAAAAGTATTGGCTGCGACCGGAGGAACACTTTACGCTTTATTTAATAACGGTGCATATGGTCAGCCCGGTGCTGTTGAAGATTTAACTCGTCAAGTATTACATGAACAATTTGAAAATAACTTTTTTGGCTGGCACGAACTGACCAATCTGGTGATTCCGGTTATGCGCAAACAAGGCTATGGCCGTATTATTCAAAACAGTTCTATATTAGGGCTGGTCGCCATGCCCATGCGGGGTGCCTATAACGCCAGCAAATATGCCATTGAAGGCTTGAATGATACTTTAAGACTGGAATTGCACGGCAGTCATATCTTCGTTTCAATGATTGAACCCGGCCCCATCGAAAGTCAATTCCGTGCCAATGCTGCACTTTATTTTAAAAAGAATATTGATACCAACAACAGCCCTTTTAAAGACAGATATACCCAACTGCTGAATAAACTCGAAACTCAAGGCCCTGTGGTTCCCTTTACCCTACCCGCAGACAGTGTCTACAAAAAAGTCACCCGGATTCTGACTGCGAAAAAACCGAAAGCACATTATTATGTCACCTTTCCAACCTACTTGTTTGGCTATTTAAAACGCCTGTTACCTACGCAGGTACTGGATTTTTTACTGGGCAAAGTTTAACGCCACCATGTTCAATTTGCAGGCATAAAAAAGCCCTCCCTGTTTCCAGGGAGGGCTGTCAGTTTCAAAGGGGCATCGCTATTATTCCCAACGCGCTGTTTTGCTTGCAGGTGTTAATTTAGCACCTGTTGGCCCATAATTTGGCAAATAAACTTCAACAAAGCCGCTGTTATCTTTTGCAGCATTCCAGTACACACCAATCTGGCCGGCATTCTGATTAGCAGTCGGCAATGCTGTGCCCGCACCGGTTGCCAAATATGCATCCGCTAGTACGCCAGACAATAAATCAGGTGCATAGTTCGGTTTACCGTCTGCATCACCGTTTAAAAAATTAACTAAATCTGCAAGTGCCTTTGCAGAAGTGGTTGGATCACCTGGATCCGTACGGAAGAAATTACCATTGACTTCACCCAATGCAACCGCGGTAATGTCTTTTTTGATTTCAGCTTTAACTTCCCGGTAAGCCGTTTCAAAGTTACTGGCAACTTTATCTTTTTTGGCTGTATCAATGTAGCTGTTGTATGCGGGAATCGCGATTGCCGCCAAAATACCGATAATTGCAACCACAATCATCAGTTCGATTAATGTAAAACCTGCTTGAATCTTTTTCACTTTAACTCTCCTTCTCGAATTGAATAGTGTATAGGCAAAATTTTATGTCTTCCTGCTGCAACTGCCAGATTCCCTATATTGCTCCGTCTAAACTAATAAACAAAAAGCACGGCTAAAATTTAAACTTATGTTGTTAAGAGCAGTAACCATGCCAACTTGGTTGGCTATTTTTAAAACAGTAAAGGCTATACAGGTTTTAACCTTTAAAAACAAATGCTTACAAATAGTGCGGTCGTCAATTTCAACATTCCAGCGCTTTTTAACCATGCCCAACACTGAAAATATAGACTTGATTCACGTCAGAATATGACAAATATGGTCACATAATAAACAAACAAGAATGACTGTTGTACACAAAATTCCCCGGCTGACGGCATGAAACGCTATACTGAAAAACACAATAAAAACAAACCTTGCAATAAAATGACTCAACGAACCGTTCAAGCCACCACTTACCCCTTGCTGCTCGCAATCGCAATTTTTAGCTTTTATCTGTTTTGCTTGCCACAGGTTCCCACGCTGGAAGATGACGGTCTATTCATACTTTCACTCTATTACAATGGTGTTTCACATCCCCCGGGCTATCCTCTGCATTCACTACTGGGGCATCTGTTTCTTCAACTGCCTCTTGGTACACCGGCAGAAAAAGCCCATGCATTAAGTGCACTCTTTACGGCGCTTTCAAGTATTTTAATTTATTTAATAACATGCAAAATAACCGCTCACTTTTCGTTGCAAAAGTTAACAGCTTATATTGCAGCAATCGCATTTCCCCTGTCGAATGCTGTCTGGTCACAATCGATCATCACTGAAGTCTATACGCTTAATGTTTTGTTGTTTTTAGCTGTTTTATATTGCACATTAAACGTTAATGCTGCTATCGAACACTCGCTCCCCGGACGACAACAACAACTGAAATTGAATTTCTTTTATATCGGTTTACTAAGTGGCCTGGCACTTGCCAATCATTGGCCATTATTTATATTGGCTTCTGCAGGAATAATATTTATCCATCTACAACATTTTAAAGTTGTTGTTAAATATTGGCATTATATTCTTTTTGGCGTCGCTTCCGGTCTGACACTGTATCTCTGGCTATATATAAATTCCAACAGTGATACTTTTATCAAGTTTTACGGGAGCCTGGAAAATTGGCATGAACTTTGGGCTTATATTTCACGCCAACATTTTAACCAGATTGTGGATTTTAGCCCGACCGCCACGCTTTCAGATAAAGCCAACTTTTTTTTGTTCACTTTAAAACAGTTAATATCCCAATGGGGGTTACTAAACAGCCTGTTTGTGCCGCTGGGAATAGCTGCCATTTTTAAATTACCCCGCAATCAGCAGAAAGATACACTTGCAATATTAATAAGCTATTTATCCTGCAGCATACTTCTGGTTTTTATTCTAGGTTATGATTTTAATCCACAAAACCGGACAGATATTACCCCTTTCCTCGTTGCCGCACATTCACTGGGTGCCATTTTCTTTGCTATTGGAGTATCCCGCTTGCTTGTCAAAGTACAATGCCTATCAGACAAAAACTATACCGCCATTCTATTATTTCTTGTTTTGGGCCAGGCATTGGCGGCTAATACATTCGTCAATTACCGCGCCAATTATAACTGGTCAACTATTTATGCAAAGCAGGTTTTAGATTCATTAAAACCGGACAGTACTTTATTTGTTTCAGGTGACATCAGTACAGGAGTAATCGGTTACTGGCACTTTATAATGCAATATCGCCCGGATATAACCGTTATTCATGATGAAGGGCTGGTATTCGGCACACGCCTGTTTGACCCCCGCAAGCAAAACAAGGCAAAGAAGAAAAAAATCATACTGGATTATAT
>JALXDW010000368.1:0-767 GCA_027070385.1 Chromatiales bacterium | reverse complement strand
TATGCGTTCAGCACAAAACCCCATTTATTTTATAGAAAACAAATACAATTTTGGTGTAAAAAATCATTGGCTTATCTATGAATATGATAAAAATTTACGCGATGGCGAAGAAATTTTGGTACCTCTGAATCCAGATAAAGACCAATACCTTCGCTACATTTTTAGTGATAAAACATTCAAAGATAACTGGACACAAACGCATAAGGTTTATCTGCAAATACGCGCTCTGGGGCATTTACTGGTCAAGCTTTCCAGCGAGCAGGATATCATTGCCCGCCAACAAATTATCAATGACATATCGAAAGCAAGCCACTCGTTACAAGGGTTAACGGTGACATTAATCCTTGCCAGCAAGTTGCAAAATATCCATTTATTCAGCACAACAGAACAACTGATAAATCGTGGCTGGCAGCTCTATGCACAAACAGAGAACAAGGAACACAAAGCAGGCTTCCTTAATCTTTTAGCGTATCTTGCTGCGCAAGCCGGTGATGAAAAACAAAGCCTTGCTCTTTACCGACAATCAGCTGAAGTCTGGCCTCACAATAAAAACCCGGCCATACAAAAAATATTTACAGACAAATAACGCGAGATAATCACCATATTTTATACTGACAATCGCAAAAATTGCTTCATCCAAGCCGGCAAGGACAAAAGAAACAGGTAAATCAATATACCAACAAGAGCCCAAGCCGTTAACTCATTCAGAATTATGATTCTATTTGCCCATTCATTACTAAAAAAATTCCATTGAACCAGCGCAAGAA
>JALXDW010000367.1 GCA_027070385.1 Chromatiales bacterium | reverse complement strand
GTATTGCATTGGCCATGGCTGCGGCCATTCGTGGCTATAAAATGATACTGATTATGCCTGACAATATGAGTATCGAACGTATTGCTGTAATGAAAGCCTATGGTGCTGAAATTATACTGGTAACAAAAGAGCAGAGTATGGAAGGGGCACGAGATTTAGCCGCTAAAATGCACAAAGAAGGTAAAGGTCTTGAGCTGGATCAGTTCTCAAATCCGGATAATCCACTGGCACATTATGAAACTACGGGGCCTGAAATCTGGCGGGATACCCAGGGTAAAATCACGCATTTTGTCAGCGCAATGGGGACAACGGGCACCATTATGGGTAATTCACGTTATTTAAAAGAACAAAATAATGATATCCAGATTATAGGGGTACAACCTGAAGAAGGAGCCAGTATTCCCGGTATTCGCCGTTGGCCAAAAGAATATCTGCCCTCAATTTTTGATGCGGCACGTGTTGATATGACCATTGACGTTGCACAAATTGCAGCAGAAGAAACTACCCGAGCACTTGCCGCTAAAGAAGGTATTTTCTGTGGTATTTCTTCCGGTGGTGCGGTTGCAGCCGCTTTGGAATTATCAAAAAAAGTTTCCAATGCAGTGATAGTAACGATTATTTGTGATCGGGGGGATCGTTATTTATCCACCAATGTCTTTCCTGTTTAGCCGGGCTTTTTCGGTGCAGATGCCAGGTAATGATACTCTGTTAAAAATACATGTTGAAATATAAACAGGATTTAATATCAAGTCGGGAATAAACCTCAACGTACACTAAAGCAAGAGAAAGATTGAATGCAACAGCGTCATTTTAGAACCAAAAATATTTATCCAGATCCCGTTAAAATAGAAAGCTTATCGCATGATGGTCGTGGTATCACACATGTTGAAGGTAAAACTGTTTTTGTGGAAGGCGCACTGCCTGGTGAGTTGGTAAAAATCAGTGCGTTAAAACAAACACGGCAATATGATGATGCCATTATGGATGAAATTCTCGAACCGTCAGGGGAAAGAGTTGAACCAAAGTGTGCAGCGTTTGGTGTTTGTGGTGGTTGTAGTTTGCAGCACTTGCAACACGAAAAACAAATTTCATACAAACAACAATCACTGTTAGATAACTTTAACAAAATGGCACGGGTTTTACCTGACAACGTTCTACCACCCATTAAAAGCCCCGCATGGGGATATCGTTATAAAGCACGTTTGGGTGTGAAGTATGTAAAAGCAAAGAAAAAAGTTTATATCGGCTTTCGTGAAAAGCACAGTCGCTATCTGGCCAATATGACGGAATGCGAAGTGCTGGATGCACGTATCGGAAAAAAACTGGAAGTTATTTCAGAGGCGATTGGAAAATTAAGCTGCTACAACAAAATTGCCCAGATTGAAGTGGCTTTTTCGGAAACCGGATGTGCATTGGTGTTTCGTAATTTAGTGGCATTAACCGATGACGACAAAGCCATTTTAACGCAGTTGGCAAAAGATAATGATTATCATCTTTACCTGCAACCAAAAGGGCCTAAAACAGTTACCTTGTTATATCCGGAGTTTTCTGAATTAAGTTACAGTTTAGCCGATTACAAATTAAAACTGGTACATCTGGCAACCGACTTTACTCAGGTCAATCCTTTTATTAACCCACTCATGATTAAGCAGGCACTTGCGTTATTAGAATTAAATAAAAGTGATAATATACTGGAGTTATACAGCGGTATTGGTAATTTTACATTACCAATAGCACGCGCAGTAAATTCAGTAGTGGCAGTGGAAGGTGAAAAGTCTTTGGTAGAACGGGCAAATGATAACGCAAAAAGAAATGCTATCACAAACGTGGAATACCATATTGCTAATCTAATGGAAGATACTCAAGGCTTGCCCTGGTTACGCGACAAACAATATAACAAAATACTGCTCGACCCACCTCGAAGTGGTGCAAAAGAAATGATTGATACGATCGCTAAATTGAATCCTGAACGTATAGTGTATGTATCATGCAACCCGGCAACACTGGCGCGTGATACCGATGTACTGGTTAATACTTATCAATATAAACTGACTAAAGCAGGTGTGATTGATATGTTTCCACATACAGCCCATGTGGAATCCATTGCTTTATTTACACGTTAACATTATAAGTTGCGAGTTATAACGTGGCGATTGAGATAGAACGAAAATTTTTATTAAAGAATGATAACTGGAAACAATCCGTGGTGTCGAGTGCATTGATTCGGCAGGGATATCTGGCCAATTCCGATAAAGCATCAGTACGCATTCGTATTGATGGTGATATTGCCAATATCAATATTAAAAGTATGACGCTGGCCATTACACGCCAGGAATATGAATATGCTATTCCTGTTGAGGACGCTGAAAAATTATTGACAGATTTATGTCAACAACCTCAGATTGAAAAAACACGTTATATTGTCATGCACGAAGGCCATAAATGGGAAATTGATGTTTTTGCCGGTGATAATGCAGGGCTGGTGGTTGCCGAGATAGAGCTTGACTCAGAAGATGAATCCTTTGCCATGCCAGATTGGGCGGGCCAGGAAGTCTCTGATCAGATTAAATATTATAATGTTAATTTAATCAATAATCCTTATTCGACTTGGGGTAAATCGCTTGGCTAAAACGATTAATAATGATGCATTGACCCTTATTGTTAATATTGAAAATAAAACATTACAGTGCCGTGTGGATAACAAGATCGTGCATACATATCCTGTGTCGACAGCAAAAAAAGGTGCAGGGGAAAACTATGGAAGTGAATGTACCCCACGTGGGCGACATATTATCCGTGCAAAAATTGGTGCCAATGCCCCGGAAAACAGTGTGTTTGTCGGGCGGCGGTTAACAGGCGAAATATTTTCCGAACAGTTACGCCAAGAATATCCGGAACGCGACTGGATATTGACTCGCATATTGTGGTTAAGTGGTTTGGAAGTAGGTAATAACCGACTTGGCAAAGTGGATACCATGCGGCGTTATATTTATATTCATGGTTGTCCGGATAGCGATGCAATGGGTGAAGCCAGTTCTCATGGCTGCATCAAAATGCGAAACAGGGATCTGATTGAGTTATTCGAGCAGGTGAAGACAGGCACAAACGTGATAATAAAAGAAAAATAATGAATTTACTTGGCCCAGTGATGATAGATATTAATGGCTGTCAGTTAAGTGATGAAGATAAACAGTTACTTCAACACCCATTAACAGGTGGCATCATATTATTCAGCCGAAATTTTGAGTCGGCTGATCAGCTTGCGCAATTAATAAATGAAATTAAAGCACTGCGTGAACCGGCATTATTGGTTGCGGTCGATCATGAAGGTGGTCGTGTACAACGCTTTAAAGAGCCGTTTACAGTGATTCCGGCACTCAATGGTTTGGGTAAAAAGTACGACAAATCACCACAAGTTGCGTTGAATGATGCCGAAACATTTGGTTGGTTAACGGCTATTGAATTACTCAGTTTTAATTTCGATTTCAGTTTTACACCCGTGCTGGATGTGGATTATGGTTTAAGCCAGGTGATTGGCGATCGCGCTTTTCACCATTCACCGGAAGTGATTACACATTTAGCGGCCGCCTATATTAGCGGCTTGCATAAGGCCGGAATGGCTTCGACCGGTAAACACTTTCCTGGTCATGGTGGAGTAACCGCAGATTCCCATGTTGATATACCCGTGGACGAACGAGACCTTGATACCTTGCGCCAGCATGATATGTTACCGTTTAAAAAATTAATTCCGGATTATCTGGACGCCATTATGCCTGCGCATGTTATCTATAAGAATATTAACGACAAGCCCGCCGGGTTTTCATCCTGGTGGTTAAAAGATATTCTGCGAGATGAAATGAATTTTAATGGTATTATCTTTAGTGATGATCTGGATATGCAGGGTGCTAGCTGTATCAGTCATGATTATAGTATTCGGGCAGAATCAGCTTTGCAGGCCGGCTGTGATATGGTGCTGGTATGCAATAATCGTAAAGCGGCTATCGAGGTTCTGGAAAACCTTGACTTTAGTGTAACCGATAACAGTTCCCGACATTTACTAAAAATGCGGGGTAAAAAAATAATGAATTGGGATAAACTGATTCAAACGGATGAATGGAAACAGGCGGTGGCTATTGTTCGTTGCTACCAATAACGAGAGAATGTGGGTATGAATATACTAGATGAATTAGATAAATATATTTCACAAGATGAATTATGGATGCTGCATATTTTTGTTATTATTTTTGTTGCACTTATCATCGACCTTGTTCAGAAACGGGTATTAACCAGAATAGAGAAAAAACTACAAAACACAA
>JALXDW010000366.1:349-4350 GCA_027070385.1 Chromatiales bacterium | reverse complement strand
GTGACCAATATTGCAAACGATAGCTTCATTTTTCATTGCAGCCATGTGATCGTGCTGGATAACTTTTGCATTTCCGGTTGTGGTGACAAAAATATCACCTAACTTGCAGGCTTCATCCATATCAACAACGCGGTAACCTTCCATTGCGGCTTGTAAGGCACAGATAGGATCAATTTCTGTTACCCACACGGTTGCGCCCATGCCTTTGTAAGCTTGCGCACAACCTTTACCCACATCACCGTAACCGAGTACCACGCAAATTTTACCGGCAATCATGACGTCGGTTGCACGTTTAATACTATCTATCAATGATTCACGGCAGCCGTATAAATTATCAAATTTGGATTTGGTGGCAGAATCGTTAACATTCATGGCAGGGAACATCAGCTCGCCTTTTTCCTGCATTTCATATAAACGATGAACACCGGTGGTGGTTTCTTCGGTGACACCTTTAATACTTGCTGCAGTGTCCTGCCAGAAAGTGGAACCCGGCTTGATAGTGCGACGTAGTACGTCAAGAATGGCAGCGTATTCTTCATTATCATCAGCTTTGGTTTCCGGAACGCTGCCAGCTTTTTCAAACTCGGCACCTTTATGTACCAGTAATGTAGCATCACCGCCATCATCGAGGATCATGTTGGGCAATTTGCCATCGGGCCATTTTAATGCCTGTTCGGTACACCACCAGTATTCTTCAATGGTTTCACCTTTCCAGGCATAAACCGGGATACCTTGTGCGGCAATCGCAGCAGCGGCATGGTCTTGTGTAGAAAAAATATTGCAGGACACCCAACGCACTTCAGCACCGAGTGCGACGAGTGTTTCAATAAGAACGGCTGTCTGGATGGTCATGTGCAGGCTGCCCATGATACGGGCACCTTTTAGAGGTTGTTCTTTGCCAAATTCTTCACGTAATGCCATCAGTCCAGGCATTTCAGTTTCGGCAATGGCGATTTCTTTATGTCCCCATTCAGCAAGGGAAATATCAGCAACTTTATAATCTGTAAACGAATCAGGAACGGCGTTCATGTTCATTCTCCTTCAATAGTTCAAAGTGGAATGAGCGCCGTTTATCCAGTAAATGGATCTGCCTTTTCTGAGCCTGACGAAAACGTGTTTCGCTGCAGCGCCCCTCAAAAAGGACAGTGGAAATTAGAAATACAAGTATAGTATGTTTTTATTGATGCGGCTATTTGGAATCGCCATTTTTTTAATGACAACGAATAGCATGAATGCAAAGAAAATCCGGCTGTAGTATCACCCCCTGCTGCTATCCAATTTTTAGCAAATAGCCTGGTAAATGAAGCCATCTTCCTGACCTGAACAGGATTTAAGAAAGACAGCTTCATACTGGAGGGGGCTTATTCTTTAACGGTACTTATTGCCGGTCTTGTTGATACCGCCTTGTTAAATACCTGCCAAATCCTTGAGTGCTTCGGCTTTATCTGTACGTTCCCAGCTGACATCAAGATCTTCGCGGCCAAAATGCCCATAGGCTGCTGTTTTCTGATAAACGGGTTTTAGCAGATCAAGCATGGAAACAATACCGCGAGGGCGTAAATCAAATATTTCCCGAACAAGTTCAATAATGCGAGCATCATCCACTTTCCCTGTACCGAAGGTTTCAATACTGATAGAGGTAGGTTCAGCCACGCCAATCGCATAAGACACCTGAATTTCACAACGTTCAGCGAGTCCTGCGGCAACAATGTTTTTAGCAACGTAACGACCGGCATAAGCCGCTGAACGATCCACTTTGGAAGGATCTTTCCCGGAGAAAGCACCACCACCGTGTCGAGCCATACCACCGTAGGTATCCACAATAATTTTACGGCCGGTTAAGCCGCAGTCACCGACCGGGCCACCAATCACAAAACGACCGGTTGGGTTAATAAAGTATTTGGTTGCTTTTGTTAACCATTCTGTGGGTAAGACAGGTTTAATAATTTCATCCATTACCGCTTCGTGTAAGGCTTTGTTGTCAATATCATCATCATGCTGGGTAGACAACACCACGGCATCAATACCAACGGGTTTGTTATTCTCATACTGGAAAGTGACCTGGCTTTTGGCGTCGGGGCGTAACCACGGCAAGGTACCATTTTTGCGTACTTCGGCCTGGCGTTTAACCAGGCGGTGGGCAAATGTAATCGGTGCTGGCATTAATACATCGGTTTCATTGCTGGCATAGCCAAACATTAAACCTTGGTCACCAGCACCTTGTTCTTTATCATCGTCTTCGGCTTCATCCACGCCCATTGCGATATCAGCCGACTGTTTGTCGATACTGGTCAGTACCGCACAAGAGCCATAATCAAATCCCATCTCTGAACTGTTATAGCCAATTTCTTTAATGGTATCACGCACAACTTGTTGCATGTCGACATAGGCACTGGTTGTAATTTCACCCGCCAATACAACCATGCCGGTATTAATCATGGTTTCACAGGCAACCCGTGCTGTTTTGTCCTGTTGTAAAATTGCATCCAGTACACCATCAGAAATTTGATCGGCTACTTTATCAGGATGACCTTCTGATACAGATTCGGAGGTAAATAGATGTTTGCTCATTGTATTAATTCCTTACATAAAAAAACCGCTTTAGCGAAGACTAAAGCGGTTCTGGAATTTGAATCTGATTCAGGTTAATGCGCCGCTTTAGCCGTACTTATTAAGCGCCCGCAATCTGAATTCAAATCGGCGCTGTTCATGTGATTATAGTGCTTATGGCGGTGTTGTCAAAGCATATACACGATTTGTCAGGTTAAAACATACACATCATAGCGGGTTATTTTGCTTTCGATACTCATGGTTGGTTGTTTATCTGTCAGGGAAGGTGCCCCTTTGGGGCGTTTGACAACAACGCGTTTTGTGGCGCGTTGCAGAGCCAGTTCGAATAGCATATGGGTATCGTTATCCTGTCCCAGCAGTTTTTGCAGTATCTGCATATTTTTTTTAACCGCAGCCGATTTTTTTCGTTCCGGGTACATTGGATCCAGATAAATAATATCGGCATTTATTTTTAACTGTTTCAGGTAGTCAATGGCATTGGCATGGATTAGCTCAAAGCCTTGTTGATGAATACTTTTAAAGTCGTCACTCTGTTGTGCCTGTAAAATGGCCTGGTTAACCAGTTCGGCCACAATCGGGTTGCGTTCAATTAAAGTGACAGAACAACCTAAACAGGCCAGTACAAAGGCATCTTTTGCCAGCCCGGCTGTTGCATCTATGACATGCAAGGGGAGTTTATATTGTTTGATACCAATGGCTTTGGCAATGGCCTGGCCTTTGCCTCCACCATACTGACGGCGGTGTGCCAGTGTTCCGGATAAAAAGTCCACATGAATAGCCGTATTGTTTTGTCGGTTGATAAGTTCAACAAAATCATCCTTATAATAAAGAATAAACGGTGTTGTGGCTTGCTCAAGTGACAGCACAGGCAAGGCGTGTTGTTTTGCAAATTGCCGAGCCACTTCTGCAGCGGATTCAGATTGAAAACAAACAGTGACTTTGGCATTCATAGCAAAATTGTAAACGGAACCTATCCCGGTCGCCAGGTAATTCGGTAAAGTGGGGCATGATTCACTGTAAAACGATTCAGCGTTATACTGGGTCAATCATTTTCAAAGGAGAACAGATATGGTCAGTTTAGAAACCCCGGTTTGTGATTTTGGTACCCCTGCGATTGATTTCTCATTACCTGGTGTCGATGGCAAGACCTGGTCACTAAAGGATTGTGCCGGTGAGAAAGGCTTATTGGTGATGTTTATTTGTAACCATTGTCCTTATGTTAAAGCAGTACTCGACCGCATTGTCCGTGACACCAATGAATTAAAGAGCCTCGGCATTAACAGTGTTGCGATTATGTCGAATGATCCAACTCAATATGAAGAAGACTCTTTTGAGAATATGAAAAAAATATCGGAGACGGCCGGTTTTTCTTTTCCTTATTTACTGGATAAGACCCAACAGGTTGCTAAGGCTTATGGTGCGGTTTGTAC
>JALXDW010000366.1:0-339 GCA_027070385.1 Chromatiales bacterium | reverse complement strand
TTGGCTATAACGCCAAGCTGGAATTGCAATACCGTGGCCGCCTCGATGCCAGTCGTAAGGAAACGGCTGCTGCGGATGTTAAACGGGACTTGTTCGATGCCATGAAACAGGTGGCACAAACAGGCCATGGCCCAAAAGAGCAGATCCCGAGCATGGGCTGCTCCATCAAGTGGCTGGAAGAGTAGTTTCAGGTTAGTCGAGGTCTTTTGGTTTTGATCAGCCGCATATTGGCTTGTGGCTGATATTTTGTAAGTCATTGATTTTCAGCCTTTTTTAATTAATTCCTCTTATCTTGCCCTTAGTACACCTTATATAAAGGCAACTATTTCCATATAAATT
>JALXDW010000365.1 GCA_027070385.1 Chromatiales bacterium | reverse complement strand
CTTCATTCACTTCGTCCTTTGTTTAATCTTCTTTCCAGACATTTCTTCCTTAAAGTATCGACCTTATCCAGTAAAACTTGAGAAAATATTATGCTGTTTGCCGCTTATTCCTTGTTTTAACCTAAAGTATTTCCCTGTTTGGTCCGATAGTTATAAATGACTTAATATTTTTAGAAATAACAAAATGTTACAACAAACCCGCACGGCTGATGTTTTACAGAGTATTCTGGCTAAAATTGGCAACCACCATTTTCCTGTTATGGAAAGAACCATTATTGCCTTAAAGAAGCTATGTAACAAAGAAGATGCAAAAACAGAAGAATTCACTCAGGTAGTCAGTCGCGATCCCGGCCTGACGATTTACTTGTTACGGCTATGTAACAGTAAATCACATAGCATTTTACGAACAGAGATCACTTCCATTTCTCAAGCATTAATGATGCTTGGCATTGAACAGGTCAGTCAGTTACCGGTTCGATTACCCAATTTGGATAAAACATTAAAAATACCGGCAAAACAGCGTTTGTTAATGACCTTTAGCCGCGCCTACCATGCCGCAGAACAAGCCACCGAATGGGCACATTATCGACATGATATGAACAGCGATGAGATATTTGTTGCAACACAAATACACTTTATTGGTGAAATGGCTCTTGCCATCACTGCACCGGAAAAACTTGCTGAAATAGATCATTTACGGCGACATCGCCAAATCGCGACTGAGGAAGCACAATACCTGGTACTTGGTTTTGTCATCAATCAGTTAAGTTACGAGCTTGCCCGACAATGGGGCCTGCCCAGTCTGGCACTTGAAGCACTGAAACCGGAAAATGCCAAATATCCTCGCGCTTACAGTATCATGCTGGCGGTACAGTTGGCACGTAGTGCTGCTGTTGACTGGCATGGAGGAAAAACACATGTTATTCAGGAACAAATTTCTGATTTTCTGGATATACCTGTTGCTGAAGTCGCCACCGCCAACCATAAACTTGCAGTGGATGTAGCACGACAAACATTATTTTATGCTGTACGTCCTGCAGCAGCGTTATTACCCATGCTGGATGATCCGTTGGAAGAAGAAACCATTCAGGCAAAAAATCCGAACAAACATGCTGATATTTGTCTTATGCCTCAAAGAGACGTATTAGCCAGAATAATCGCAATAATAAACAGCAAAGAAAACACGCACAGCATAAAAGAACTGATACACCTTACACTACAGGGTATGCATGACGGTATTGGATTAAACCGTGTTGTTTTTGCAACTCGGGATGCTGAAAATCAGAACATGGTGCCTTACGCAATAAAAGGCGCTGATAATGATCCTGTTTTTAATCGCTTTTCAATCAAGATACACAAGGAAAACTTATTTGGCCGGTTAATGCAAAAAACACAGGCGATTGTTATCAATAATAAAACACGCGATACCTTCTGGGAATTGATTCCCAAGGACTTTAAAAAACTGGTTATAACCAATTCATTTGTGGCAATGTCTATTTTTGTAAAAGCTGAGGAAATTGGGATTTTTTATGCCGACCGGCATACCAGTGACTGTCAGGTAGATGATGTCAGTTACCGTCTGTTTAAATCACTTTGTACCACGACAATCGCTGCAATGGAAAAACTGAACTCGTTACAATTACGGGAATAAACTCAGTCAACCGAAATAACACTCCGCCCATCCAGTGCATGTGACAGGGTCGAACCATTCACATACTCCAGTTCTCCACCTATCGGCACACCATGTGCAATCCGTGTTGTTTTTATGTTCCGTTTTTTAGTCATTTCAGAAATGTAATGCGCCGTTGCCTCACCTTCTACAGTTGGATTCGTTGCAAGAATAACTTCAGTTATTTCACCACTGTCCAGCTGTTTGGCGAAAATATCCAGACCAATTTCATGTGGCCCAATACCATCCAAGGGTGATAGTCGCCCCATTAAAACAAAGTAACGCCCACCATAATGTGTAGACTGTTCAAATGCCTGTACATCGGAAGGTGATTCAACCACGCAGACCTGCCACTGTGAACGTTTGGGGTTATTGCAAACATCGCAAAGTTCGGTTTCAGATAAAACCCGGCATTGTGAACATTCCCCAACCTTCTCAATGGCTGCAGCCAGAGATTGCGATATCTGGATCGCACCTTGTTTATCATGCTGCAACAAATAAAATGCCATACGTTGTGCAGATTTCTGACCAACACCGGGCAAGCGTTTTAACGCACTGATTAACTGACCAATAAGGGGGCTGTATGCCATAAAATCAGAATACCGATTTGATTTCTAAAAGGGTAACTTGAAGCCAGCGGGTAAATTCATTCCTGCAGTCAAACCGGAAAATTTTTCCTGTGTTGTTTTTTCAACATTTCGAACTGCATCATTCATGGCAGCGGCAACCAAATCTTCCAGCATATCTTTATCGTCGCCAACAAGGCTGTCATCAATTTCAATCCGTTTAACATCATGCTTGCACGTCATGGTGACTTTCACTAACCCGCCACCCGACTGACCGGTTACTTCAATATTACCCATTTCTTCCTGCGCTTTTTGCATATCCGCCTGCATTTTTTGCGCTTGTTTCATCAGGTTTCCAATTCCACCTTTCATTTGCTCATACCTCTGGTTTTAATAACATCATTTTAACGGGGTTGTACTGAATCAGCCTCTATATGCCCACCGAAAGAGTCCAACAGTGATTTTACATCAGCATCATCACTTATAATCGACTCTGCTGAGGCAATCTTTTCTTTTGTCAGGCGCTGCTTTCTGGCGGAGGGAGACTCACCTTCCACTTCCTGCATGGTAATATTCACCGATATATCATGTCCCAATAAATTCTGTAGTGACTGCTGTATACTGATTTCACGATCTTTATTAAAAAATGGTGCGCTGGCCGGTGCCAGGGCAAGTTCAAAAACATTATTATTCACTTGCATCAGGACACTCTGTTCAGCAACCTGTTTATCCAGGCCAACAATATCCATGGCAGCGACAATTTCATGCCAGGGAGATTCAATACTGACAGTAGCTTGTGGTTGAGGAGATTCATACACCGGTGCCGTTGTATCGTTGATAACCGATGCGTCGGAACGATCTGTTTGCTGAACAACAGCACTTGCTGAATCATGACTCAAACTGGCCTCTTGTTGCTGAGTTGTCTGCTGTCGTCCACTGTGGTTGGCTGTTTTTTGTATAACCACGGTATCGGATCCCGATGCAGGCCTGAAAGCTAACATGCGTAACAACACCATTTCCAAACCGCTACGAATACTCGGTGCCAGTTTCAAATCACGCTGACCGGTTAAACCAATCTGATAGAATAATTGTACTTCTTCTGCACTGATCGTCGCTGCCAGTGATTCAATCGTGGCCAAAGCCAGCCCTTGCTCTTCCAGCATGGCTTCACATGCTTGGGGCACCTGTTGATACAAGGCGATACCATGCAGTAAATTCAAAATGGCATCCAGCACCCCGTTTAAATCCGGAACCTGTTCACTTATCCGGGCTAACAAAACCATGACACCCATAGCATCTTGTGCAAGCAGTTTTTCAACCAGACTTATAATAAGGTGGTTATCAAAACTCCCTAACATTGCGGTAACATCTTCCAGTTTAATATTACCAGCACCATAAGCAATGGCTTGTTCCAGTAAGCTGAGTCCATCACGCATACTGCCATCAGCGGCTATCGCTAACTGCTTGCATGCAGCATTTTCATAAGGAATCGCTTCTTTATCCAGCAGTGTTTGCAAATAATCTGAAATACGTTCAACCGAAAGCCTGCGCAAATTGAACTGCAGACATCGCGACAAAATTGTTACCGGTAATTTTTGCGGGTCGGTTGTTGCAAATAAAAATTTGACATGCGGGGGAGGTTCTTCCAATGTTTTTAACAGCGCGTTGAAACTGCTGGCGGAAAGCATGTGGACTTCATCAATCAAATAAACTTTATAGCGACCACGAGTAGGCGCATACTGAACATTGTCGAGCAAATCGCGAGTGTCTTCCACTTTTGTACGTGAAGCAGCATCCACTTCGATTAAATCAACAAAACGTCCTTCATCGACCTCTTTACAGGTTGAGCACTCACCACAGGGGGTTGAACTCACACCTTGTTCGCAATTAATGGATTTTGCAAGAATACGCGCAATGGTTGTTTTACCAACACCACGGGTGCCGGTAAACAAAAAAGCATGGTGTAGACGATCCGTATCCAGTGCATTGATTAATGCGCGTAAAACATGCTCTTGCCCGACCATTTCACTGAAATTTTTCGGCCGCCATTTACGCGCCAGAGCCAGATAATTCATACCAGGTAACTCATAGGAATTCGACAAACTCATTATTAACTGAAAGAGACTCTATTCTAGCGGCTTATTC
>JALXDW010000364.1 GCA_027070385.1 Chromatiales bacterium | reverse complement strand
ACCAAAAACACAATACCAAAAACCAGAATAAGCGGATCATTCACATTCACGGCACTTGCGCTCACCGTTGCTAAATCCAGACTACCTGTTACACCATAGATCATCGACATACCGTATAACAACATGCCCGAAGCAATCGCACCCAGAACAAAATATTTCATTGCTGCTTCAGATGCCTGCGCTGAATCACGATGCATAGCGACCATCGCGTAGAGTGATAAAGAAAGCAGTTCCAGTCCCAGATAAATGGTTAAAAAACTGTGGGCTGAAATAAGAATCATCATTCCCAATACTGCAAACAAACCTAATGTATAGAACTCACCTTTAAATAAACCGCGATCTTTCAGGTAATCCTTTGCATATAAAAACACCATAAAAGTTGCTATATAAACTGCAATCTTGAGTACATCGGCAATGCCATCTCTGACAAAGGTATCCGAAAAAGATAAAATTGGTGTTTCAGTAAAAGTGGCAAAGGTAAGAAGTGCTGCAATGATCAAGGTAGCCTGAGATAACATATAAGTTGCACCGCGGCTGGTTTTGCTTAAAAACAAATCCACCACCAAAATAATGCAAGCCATACTCAGGATGAATATTTCAGGCAATGCGGGCATGACATCAGGTATTTCGAAACTCATTATCTTTATCTCTTACTCTCTTATAATTTTGATTGCATAACATGCTGCAATAAATTTTCAACACTCGGTTCCATCACTTCTAAAAGTGGCGCTGGATATATCCCAAAGAACAATACCGCCAAAGCCAGAATACTCAAAATCAGTATTTCACGACCATTGGCATCTTTTAATTTTTCAACATTTTCATTTGCAACATCACCGAACAATACGCGTTTCACCATCCATAAGGTATATGCTGCACCCACAATGAGTGTAATTGCCGCCAGAAAGGCATACCAGAAATTCGCTTTGAAGGCACTGAGTATCACCATAAACTCACCGACAAAACCGGATGTACCGGGTAAACCAGCATTTGCCATTGCAAACAAGACCATAAAAGCCGCAAAAACAGGCATGGTATTTGCCACACCACCGTAATCATTGATTTGTCGTGAATGCATACGGTCATACATCACGCCTACACAGAAAAACATTGCGCCCGAAATAAAACCATGCGATACCATCTGTACTATGCCACCTTCAATGCCCATCACCGCACCGGCCATGCTGGCATCTTTTCGGGCAATGGCAAAGATAATAAAGAAACCCAGTGTCACAAATCCCATATGTGAAATCGAAGAATAGGCAATCAGTTTTTTCATATCCTGCTGGACTAATGCAACAAAGCCAATATAAACAACGGCAATTAATGACAACGTGATCATTAACCAGTCAAGTGACATACTCGCATCGGGTGCAATAGGTAAAGAAAAACGCAGGAAACCATAAGCACCCAGTTTCAACATAATAGCAGCCAGAATAATTGAACCACCAGTAGGAGCTTCAACGTGTGCATCCGGTAACCAGGTATGTACCGGGAACATCGGAATCTTCACTGCAAATGCAAGCAGGAAGGCAACAAAGAGCAATATTTGAGTATTCAAATCCATATTAAAAGCATGGAAATCCAGAATTTCAAAACTGCCCGTCTTTAATGCAAGATACAGCAAGGCGATTAGCATAAAGACCGAACCAAAGAAGGTATACAGGAAAAATTTAATTGTGGCATAAACGCGATTTGGACCACCCCAGATACCAATAACAATAAACATTGGAATCAACATCGCTTCCCAGAACACATAAAAGACAGCTGCATCCAATGCTGCGAATACACCAATCATCAAACCTTCCATAATAAGGAACGCAGCCATGTATTGCGCAACCCGTGTTTTAATCACTTCCCAACCGGCAATAACAACGATAACGGTTGTAAAAGAAGTTAAAAGGATAAGCGGCATGGAAATACCGTCGATACCCAAATGATAGTTGAATTTAAAATGTTCAATCCATGGTATATTTTCAACAAACTGCATGGTTGAAACTTGTGTATTAAAATCAGTATATAAAGGTAAACAAAGCAAAAAAGTTGCAATAGCGACAACAAGTGTCAACACTCTTGCTTCCATTGCATTTTTATCACTACCGGTTGCCAATACCAGGATACCACCGATAATCGGTGTCCAAATCACTAAACTTAATAAGGGCCAATCCATAAACATTTAAAACAACCTTATATTTAAAATAACTTGTGTACAAACAGTGCTAACAAGCCAACTAAACCTAAAACCATGGCAAAAGCATAAGTATAAAGATAGCCAGTCTGCATTCGACGCATGATTAATGCCACCCAACCTACTGTTTTAGCCGAACCATTGACAATAAAATTATCTATCAACTTTACGTCAGAGTATTGCCAGAATAATTTGCCAATAATACGGCTACCACCTGCAAAAACAATTTCATTGAATCGGTCAAAACCATACTTGTTAATTAGAATGGTATATAACAATGAAAAGCGTTGCTGGATCATGCCAGGGATATCCGGGCGTTTCATATACAGGAACCATGCTGTGAACACACCACCCGCTGCAAACAGGAAGGGTAATGTCGTTAGCGAATGCAACATCATTGCAGCCGGCCCATGAAACTCTTTGGCCAACTCACTTAATACATCATGCTGCGGTAATACAAAAATGGCATCCCCAAAGAAATTGCCAAAGGCCATTTCGTCGACAAACATATAGCCAATCACAACCGATGGAATCGCCAGTAAAACAAGCGGCAATGTCACTACCCAAGGCGTTTCATGTAAATGAGAACGGGTATGTTCATCCATACGTTCCTTTCCATGAAAAACCAGAAAGTACATACGGAAGCTGTACAAAGCTGTGATAAACACACCCGCCAGTACTGCAAAATGTGCATACGATGCACCTGGTGTGGTTGAATGTGCAACGGCTTCAATAATTGAATCTTTTGAGAAGAAACCAGCGAAACCCGGTGTACCAATCAGAGCTAACGATCCGATTAATGATGTAAACCAGGTAACCGGTAAATATTTACGCAAACCACCCATTTTACGCATATCCTGTTCATGATGCATGGCAATGATGACAGAACCTGCCCCGAGGAATAATAAAGCTTTGAAGAAAGCGTGTGTCATCAAGTGGAAAACGGCCGCACTGTATGCGGAGGCACCCAGTGCCACTGTCATGTAACCTAACTGGGACAATGTTGAATATGCAATAACACGTTTAATATCATTTTGCACCAGACCTAATAAGCCCATAAACAAGGCTGTTGTTGCACCAATAACCATAACAAAAGTCAATGCAGTAGTTGAAAGTTCAAACAAGGGTGACATTCGTGCCACCATAAAAATACCTGCGGTCACCATGGTTGCGGCATGAATTAAAGCGGAAATAGGTGTTGGACCTTCCATTGAGTCCGGCAACCAGACATGCAAAGGGACTTGTGCAGATTTACCCATGGCACCGATAAACAAAAGAATACAAATCACGGTGATAACCGACCACTGCTGGTCAGGCAGTACGGTCATTGTCAGGTTGTTTACTTTATCAACATTGTTAAACACCGTTGCATAATCAAGACTGCCAAAATACATTAATACAGCAGCAATACCGAGTAAAAAGCCGAAGTCACCAACACGGTTTACCAGAAATGCTTTTAAATTGGCATAAATTGCCGTTGGCTTTTTGTACCAGAAACCAATCAACAAATAAGAAACCAGACCAACGGCTTCCCAACCAAAGAACAACTGCATAAAGTTGTTTGACATGACCAGCATTAACATTGCAAAAGTAAACAAGGCTATATAACTGAAAAAACGTTGATAACCATCATCATCGTGCATATAGCCAATGGTGTAGATATGAACCATGAGGGAAACAAAGGTCACCACAACCATCATCATTGCGGTTAATTTATCGATTAAAAACCCCACTTCAAAGCGAATACCATCACTGACCATCCAGGTATAAACAGCATCATTGAATATTGGGGCACTATCAATAACGATATGTTTGAAAACGAATAGAGAAAGTACACAAGCAATGGCGACACCGGCAATAGCTGCAATATGTGCCCCTGTGCGACCAACGACTTTACCGAACAGGCCAGCAATGATGGCGCCAAGCAGTGGCGCAAGTACTATCCAAATATAAACTGTTTGCATATCTTCAAACACAATAAAGCCCTATCAACTTTTATTATTTATCCGTTAAGAGAATCTAACTCTTCAACATTAATTGTTCGTTTATTACGGAACAACACGACTAAAATCGCCAAGCCAATGGCTGCTTCTGCTGCTGCAACCGTTAAAATAAAGAAGACAAAAACCTGCCCTGCCACATCACCCAAATAATGAGAGAATGCAAACACATACAGCATAACCCCCACAACCACCAACTCAATACACATGAGCAA
>JALXDW010000363.1 GCA_027070385.1 Chromatiales bacterium | reverse complement strand
GTCACCACCACACTTGGGACACTTTTCTTCAAGCGCCTCATGGGTAACATCTTTTCTGTCAACATTTTTATCTTTGTCCACAACCAGTGCTTTAAATGGCTTCCAGAATTTTTTCATTATCGGAACCCATTTTTTCTCACCACGAGAAATAGCATCGAGGTCATCTTCCAGCTTTGCAGTAAAATCATAATCTACATACTGGGTAAAATGCTCGGTTAAAAATTTAACCACGATACGACCCACATCCGTTGGAATAAAACGGCGCTTATCCATGGTGACGTATTCACGTGCCTGCAAGGTTGAAATAATCGAAGCATAGGTTGAAGGACGACCGATCCCGTGTTCTTCCAGCGATTTTACCAGTGAGGCTTCCGCATAACGTGGCGGTGGCTCAGTAAAATGCTGTTCAGGTAACAGTTTGACCAGATTAACCACATCGCCTTCTTTGAGTGGTGGCAACAAGCGGTCTTTATCATCGGCTGGCTTGGCATCATCCACACTTTCCTGGTACACCGACATAAAGCCCGGATCAACCAGCTGTGAACCATTAGCACGAAATACTGCACCGGCTTTTTTCGCATCAGCTTCAGTCCCTGTGTGCAGGTTAATCGCAACGGTATCGAGGGTTGCATGGATCATCTGACAGGCAACGGTTCGTTTCCAGATTAAATCATACAAACGATACTGATCTTTGGTTAAATGTTTTTTAATTTTATCAGGTTCATAAAAAACAGAAGTTGGTCTTACCGCTTCGTGTGCTTCCTGTGCATTTTTTGCCTTTGTTTTATAAGTGCGCGGCTCTTTGGGTAAATTCGCTTCACCATACTTTTCTAAAATAAACTTACGGATATCTTCCAGTGCTTCAACAGCCAGATTAACCGAGTCGGTACGCATGTAGGTAATTAAACCCACCGTTTCACCACCCAGATCAATACCTTCGTAAAGCTGTTGTGCAATACTCATGGTTTTCTTGGCCGTAAAGCCTAACTTGCGTGAACCTTCCTGTTGCAAGGTCGAAGTAATAAAGGGGGCACTTGGATTACGTTTACGCTTTTTCTTGTCAACCTTGGCGACAAGAAGTTTCCCCTTCGCGGCTTTGTTAATAACGTCCTGTGCCTTATTGGCCTTTTCTTCACTGTTAATGGTAAATTGCGATACTTTCTCGCCTTCCAAGAAAATCAGCTTGCCAGTGAATTCCTGTTTGTCACTTTCAACAACCGTATCCACTGACCAGTATTCTTTAGGCTCAAATTTTTCTATTTCCAGTTCACGCTCAACAATTAAACGTAACGCTGGGCTTTGTACACGACCCGCTGATAAACCACGACGAATTTTTTTCCATAATAATGGTGAGAGATTAAACCCGACTAAATAATCCAGTGCCCGTCTTGCCAGTTGTGCATCGATCATGTCATGCGACAATTCACGCGGATGGGCAACCGCATCATTCACGGCCGCCTTGGTCACTTCATTGAAGGCAACTCGACCGACCGTTTTATTTTTTAACAAACCCTGATCTTTTAATAGCTCATATAAATGCCATGAAATGGCCTCACCCTCGCGATCCGGATCCGTTGCGAGATAAAGATTATCGGCTTTCTTTAAGGCTTTTTTTATCGCATCGACATGCTTCTGATTTTTTTCAAGCACCTGATACTTCATGGCAAAATCGTTGGCTGGATCAACCGCACCTTCCTTGGGCAATAAATCGCGCACATGCCCGTACGAAGCTAACACTTCAAAGCCCTTGCCAAGGTATTTTTTGATTGTTTTCGCTTTTGCGGGAGACTCTACAATGACTAAACTTTTTGCCATTCGTTCTTTAACTCACTGTTGTTAAACAGGCCTGTGTTTTAATTAAGGTATTTTTCTTTTAGTGTAACTGGCCAGTGGCTTCTTCAAAAACCAGTTCTTCCATCCAGCTGATGGAACCATCAAAACCCGGCTGATTGAATAACACCATTAAGACAACCCATTTTAATTGTTCAATATCGGTTTCGTCATTGTCCAGTGCCATAATACGATCAATGACCATTTCTCGCGTCATATGATCGAGGACACCTGTTTGCTCCAGAAACATTAAAAACCCGCGACTGTTGGTGTCCAGTTTTTCACATTCTTCAGCGGTGTAAATCCGGGTAGATTGTTCAGTATTCAACGAAGGGTAGTGCCCTTCACCCTGATAATCGGTTAAACCTTCCAGCCAGTCAAATGCCTGGGCAATCTGCCCCAACTGAAAACCGGCTTCCTGTAGTTCATTGCGAAGTGAATCTTCATCGACATCGAACTCCACATCATCGTTCATATAATTGTCAAACAAATACATTAAAACATCGAATATATTTTGTTTCATTTGTGCCTCTTTATGCAGATACACTCTTTTTTCAGAGGCATCCTCTTCTTCCTGTACGCTTATTCCGAACCCTGAGCAATCCCAGGCTTCCCGGATAGTTTGCAGTAATGACCGCCTTGTGTCGATACAATATAGCCCTGCAATTCCAATACCAATAGCATGGAGCAAACAGCGTCTGCCGTCAATCCACTTTGTTCCACAACGGTATCCACTGCAGTGGGTTCAAAACCCACATGGGTTAAGACAGTTTGGTAATCCTTATCCAGGGTGCGGACATCTTGATTTGCCCTCTCGGGCTGACTGTTACCCTTTATATTGGGGCGATAAGGTAAGATTTCAATCAATTCTTCATAGATATGCTCAGCCGTTTCAACTAATTTGGCACCTTGCCGAATCAGCGAGTGACAACCGCGCGCCAGAGGATTATGTATCGAACCGGGTAATGCAAAAACCTCTCTGCCCTGTTCAAGTGCTTGTTTTGCTGTGATTAATGAACCACTGCGCAAGGCCGCTTCAACAACAAAGACACCTCGACTCATGCCGCTGATAATCCGATTTCGACGCGGGAAATTGCCCGGTACCGGTGCCGTTCCCAAGGGAAATTCGCTGATAATGGCCCCTTTTTGAGCAATTTGATGTGCCAAGTCCCGGTTTCGGGCCGGGTAAACTCGATCGATTCCAGTACCAATCACCGCAATGGTATGACCATTCATTGCATCTAATGCGCCTTGATGGCTAGCTGCATCAATGCCCAGTGCCAAACCACTGCTAATTGTCCAACCTACTTCAGCCAACGTTTGTGCAAAATCTGCGGCTGTTTGTAAACCCATTGGTGTCGGATTACGGCTCCCGACCATCGCAAGCTGTTCAGTGGACAATAATGTTTTATCGCCCAGTACAAACAATAAAGGAGGTGGATCGCTGATTTCTTTTAAAAGCTCAGGGTAAGCAGCATCGGCCAGTGTAATAACATGGGCCTGATTCGCTTCAAGCCAGGCACAATCTTTCTCTATCTGCGCCCAATCCGGAGATAATAAGGATTCAATACTGTTTTTTGATAACCCACAGTCCGCCAGTTGAGTATAACTGGCTTCGAGTATTTCCTGAGGGGGCCCAAAAACAGAGAGCAATTTCAGAAAAGTCGTCGCACCAATGCCCGCTGCGCGATGAACCGCCAACCAACTGGCCAGCTCTGTTTGAAGATGTTCTGCCATGATATTCCTCAAGCTGCATCCGTGCAGCAATTATCAACTACCTGTCATTGCCAAAGCAATTATTCCGGATTTTGTACCACATCCTTAACATGCAGCACACGAGTTGCCTCAAGTACCAGCGCATAGCTGACCTTGTCAAAAACACGGAAAACCATTAATAGCCCAGCTTTTTCGTCTGGCAATTTCACCGGCTCGTTCGCTTTACGATCCCGCACAACCACGCCACCTTGGAAAATGTCCAGTACATCACCTTGTTGCATACCTTCACGTGCACCTAGCGACAAGACCACAACATTATTCTGGCCTATATCCGTTACACCGTTGATGACAGAAATAATATAGCCTTTCACCTTGTTTTTAGGTGCTTTCGGTAAAAAGTTCACGGTTTTACGTTTATCAATCTCTGGCAATAAATAATCACCATCCAGTATCTCCATAAAAGCCCGATTAATTCTTAACGTCGACGGCTTCCCGACTTTAACCAAATTACTTTCACCTAGATTAATCGCTTCATAACCAAGCACTTCATTAGTCTCAGGGTGTTTATAGACCATACCGGGTCGAACAATTTGAAAACCGGTTGTGGTTGGATTAGTTAAGCGCCGCACATAAATTTTATGACCAGGTCCTGACACCAGGTGTTGTTCAAACGATGAAACAATATAAGGTGCCCCTTCAAGCTCTCTTTCACCAATCACTCGATGTGCATATAAAAAGGCATCAATGGCTGAACGAGGAATCGTCGTAATGGCTTTTTCCAGGCGTGTCACATGAATTTTGGGGGAAAGTTTAACCGTTTCAATCCCTTTTGGTGGGGGTAAAACGCCACCGGATCCTTCCAACG
>JALXDW010000362.1 GCA_027070385.1 Chromatiales bacterium | reverse complement strand
GCAGTTTGCAACATTAATGGCTGAACAGGACGCTGCCCAACTCACAAGTAAGCGGTTCGTTCCGTCAAATAGAGGGTAAGGATCGGTTGCCCGGCCGTATTGGGATAAACCACGACCAAAATTCATTGGCTGAGCTGTGGCATGGGATTGTGCAGTGCCTGAAACACTTGCATCACAATCATTATTTTCGGAACAGTCATTTGCTTTTATCAGCATCAATGCGCCACCTTCTTTGGTACGTGATAAAGGCATTAAGCTACTGACAATGGTTGAATTATCCGGCATTTGGCGAGGGTGTAAAAAACTATTGCCCGGGCTGTGGGCACCGTAAAAGACGAACATATTGGTGCCATCGGGATTAGTGGTGAACACGCTGAACTGGTTACGGCCACCCACATGATCCCAGCGTGAATACATGATTTCACCAGTGGAGAGTACCGTTGGGTTACGATCATGACTCTGGTTGAAAGAGATCTGACGGATACCTGTACCATTCGCATTCATAGTATGCAGTACCGATACACGTTCACGTTCATATTCATCACGATAGGTGTAAGGTTCAATATTATTGATAGCCATGACTTCTTTTGAACGAACCTGGCGGTTTGAACTGAACACAATCAGGTCACCGCTGTCACGAGGCACATAAGCCGGGTCAATATCATCGCCTAAAGCAGCAGTGGCATCATCGCTGATAATGCGTGAAGGGTTGGAACTGCTCAGTGCCTTGGTGGTGTCGTATTCATAAATATCCCAGGTACCGGAACTGCAGTTGAGCTTCATCGAGAACAGGATTTTGGTGCCATCATAAGAGACTTCAAGGTCAGATACATCGCCCTGGCCATTGGTTAAATGTGAAGTAACATCCGTTTTACTTGAACTGGGGGATGAGAGTTTTCGCACATAGAGTTTCCCGCCTGCTGAACACATCGCTGCATCAGTCGGATTACCGGTGGTACTTGAATTACGTTCCACATAGGCGATGGGCTTATCACCTTCAATGACCACGTTATTATTTGAGCTAGCTCCCTGATCGCCACTGCCACCACCGCAGGAACTTAATAGTGTGCTGGTCAGTGTGACAAAAATAGGCAGGATTCGTTTTTTGTTCAATCCAGACATATTTATTTCCCCTTATTGGACATCCATTCAAGTCATGGGCGTATTTGTAGCGTGTTGTGTTTCAGCACGAACAACATTGACCCTGATTTTTTAGACGTACTCTAAAATTTTATTGTGCTGAGTGAGCTTAAATCTAGTTGTTTATGCTTATTTTCGCTGTTAGCTCGGTCACACAACAGAATAACCTTTGTTATTTAGGTGGGTATTCTGTGAACTGCATTGTTATTTGGTTAATTTATAAGCAGATTAATGGCATTATTGTTATTTTTTGGTTGTTCTTTTTGCTTGTTCCAGGCCGGAAGAAAAGTGTAACACACCTTGCTTATCAATGATGATGGCATCGTAGCCCGGTAAGGTATTGATAAATTTGAGTGCTTTGCGGGTTGCTAATATAAAAAGTGTGGTTGAAAGGGCATCAGTTGTGGTCGCATCGGGACCTAAAACAGTGACACTTTGGCTGGCTGTGGCCGATTTACCGGTGCTGGGCTGAATAATATGGTGGTAGCGCACATTATCTTCAATAAAAAAACGTTCATAGTCACCTGAGGTTGAAATGGCGGTATTTTCCAGCGGTAAAACCACCACATACTTTCCTTTGTGGCGAGGATGACGAATGCCGGTGATCCAGGGTCGGCCTTTTTTGTCGCCCAGTAAACGGCTGTCTCCACCGGCCATGACCAGTGCATGTTGTACACCGAATGTTGCCAGAATTTTAATACAACGATCAACAGCATGACCTTTAGCGATACCACCCAGGTCAATGCGCAGCCCTTTTCGTTTAAAATAAATGCTGGATGTTTTGGGAAATAACTGAATTTGCCGGTAATCTATTTTAGTCAGATTGTTTTGAATGGTTGTTTCGTTTGGATGTTGATGTTCACGATAATTATATAAATAACCGATACTGGCAAAGGTAATATCAAAGACACCAGCGGATTTTTTTGAAAGGGTTTGTGCTTTTAGAATTAGTTTGAATAATTCGCGACTGATTTTCACAGGGTGGCTTGCTGCTTCCCTGTTTATCAGTGCAACTTCGCTGGTTTTTATAAACGGACTCATACTGGCATCAATGCGCTGCATTTCTTTTTTTACAGCGGTAATGGCGTTTTTTGCTGTTTGTGGATTGGTGTGCCAGAGTTCAACACCCACTCGGGTACCCATTATGTCCCAGTATTGTTTATACCAGTCAGCCAACAGTGACTGAGAGTAACCACAAAAGAGAAACAATATAAAAGTAAAACGCAATCTCATTTCGCAAGTTTACTCAATTTTCTTTGGGGGGGATATGGATAAATATTAAGGTTACGCAAACAGTTCATCTGCGGGTTCAGGTGTACTTTTGTTTATTCGAGCCTGATAACGCGCAATTAATTCATCAGCGGTTTTTTGCATCGCCGGTTCCATGAAGGTAGCCTTGTTTAAAGCATCCAGTCCGGTTGCATCATTAAAGGACAATAAAATACGTCCAATGGCAAACATGGCTTTTGAATGCATGGGATTACGTTCCAGAATCTTCTTATATATTGGTATAGCGGCATGGTAACCCGTAATTTTTTCAGTAAGTACAGCAAATTCCCATGTTTCATCAGCCGACAAGGGTTGCTGCTGTATCTTGTCCGACAGTATTCTCAGGCGTTGTTGATTGCCATCCGGTTGCTGTGTTGAACAGCGCTGGACTTGTAAACGCTGTAACCAAAGTTTGTCGAAGATACGGGTGATTTTGGGTAAGGCGTTGTCCAGGTAAGTTTGTGCAGCTGTGGTTGTAAAGGGTGCCGGCAATTTATAGTTTTCATAACCAAGCTCATGGAGTCGGGTTTTTAACAGGGGCATGGGGGACTGAAAATCGTTTAATTTCTGAAATTGTTGTTCAATCAATTTCTGTGTGCTTTCTGTTTTAATACTTTGAGCAAAGGAACTGGCCATATTGGCATGAGGATAAATGATTTTATCAGGGTATTGTCGTTGTAACTTGTACATGGAAACCCAGAAGGTGTTTTTCAGGTAATGATTGGCAATCAGCATTTGTGATAATGTTTGAGAAAATTTGTCATCATCACTGACCTCCAGGGCATATTGATCGGCTGCCAGTTCATCCATGCGGAAGCTATAAAATGCAACGGCATAAAATATTTTCTGATAACTGTTTAGAAAATAAAAGAAAGGTTTTAATGACCAGTGTTGACTGTACTGACACGCATGAATGTATTGCTGCAGTTGATCATGAAACAGATAGATTCGGCCTGTGACTCTATTGTTAGCTAAAGATAATTGGCCAATTCGCCGTGCAAGTAATGCTTTAAACTGTGTGGCAGAAACGGTTTGCATCAAGGGTAGGCCGATTTGCAAGCTGTTAAAACCGGACTGGGGCAGGCAAAATTGAGGGGTATTATGTATGCTGATATCAAACTGGTCTGTTATTAATACAGAATCAATCTGTTTTAGATTAAAATGTTGTTTTAGCTCGTCGATTAAGGCGGTCAGTTTGGGTGTTTTCTTTTTGTTGATGCGGATATAAATTTCGGATGCTTTGGGTAATTCCAGCTCCAGTGTAATGAACTGATAAAATAAATAGCCGAATAGTACTGCCAACGGAAGTTGATATAACACCGGGGTGAGATCGCTGAAGGTTTCCATTGTAAATATGGAAGTGACAGCAGAAATAAACAGGAACAGACTGGCGATTGGAAAAAATAGAATAATCAAGATACCCAGGACAGCAAGAGACAGAACTGCCGTAAGATAAAGCTTTGGCGATCGATGTTGAAAGCTGTTTAAACCTTCAATCAGTTCTAGCATGGGTTTATTCCGTTAAATAAGCAATGGTTATACCTTGAATATAAAATAACATAAATAATCTCAAACAAATATCAAGCTTTCAGTTATATTGTGTTGCTGTGATTATAATCACATAATGATGGCCTGTTTCAGGCAAAATTCCAATATTATAACTTTAGGATGTGCTTACGCTTGAACAGGGCGGGGATTCAGGCTAACAACTTTTCCAATGTTTCACTGGCTTCCATCCATTCAGTTTCAAGTTGCAATAACTGCCGGTTGATACGTTCCTGTTTTTCCAATAGCGTATCCAGTTGTTCCTTGTTCTCTGGTGTATAGAGCATATTGTCAGACAGTTGTCGTTCAATTTCTATTTTGTTATCACTGAGTTGTTGCAGTTTTTTGTCCAGTGTTTTGATTTTATTTTGTAATGGTTTTTGTTGTTGACGTTTTGCCGCATGGTTGTTTGAAGATGATTTTGAAGTAGCAGTGATGGTTTCTTTTTTCAGTTTGTTTTCATCACTTATCCATTGTCGATAATCATCCAGATCACCGTCAAATGGTACGACTTCAGCATTGGCCACTAAAAAGAAACGGTCTGTTACAGTGCGTAATAAGTGCCGGTCATGCGAAACAATGATCATTGCACCTTCAAATGCTTGCATGGCAATGGTTAAGGCGTGGCGCATTTCCAGGTCAAGGTGGTTGGTCGGTTCATCAAGTAATAATAAATTCGGTTTTTGATAAACAAGCAGTGCTAGTACCAGGCGCGCTTTTTCGCCACCCGATAACGGTGCAACCGGGTTAAGTGCCATGTCATTATTAAAAGCAAATCCGCCTAGAAATTTACGCAAGTCACTTTCAGTGGCTTTTTTATCAATACGCTGCAGGTGTAATAAAGGGCTGGCATCATTATCCAGTTGTTCAAGTTGATGCTGTGCAAAGTAACCGGTTTTAAGTTCTTTGGCAAAATATATCTCACCTTGTTGAGGGGATATTTCATTGGCCAGTAACTTTATCAGCGTGGATTTGCCTGCACCGTTATGTCCCAGCAGACCAATACGGTCACCAGGTTGAATACTAAATTTGATCTGATTCAGTATAGTCGTGTCCTTGTATCCGGCATTCACCTTATTCAGGCTCAATAAACGCTGGGGTGTTTTTTCTGCTGATTTAAACTGAAACTTGAACGGGGAATCAATATGAGCAGGAGCGATAAGCTCCATTCGTTGCAGTGCTTTTACCCGGCTTTGTGCCTGTTTGGCCTTGGTTGCTTTTGCTTTAAAGCGTTCAACAAACTTGTGCATGTGTTGAATTTCGCGCTGTTGTTTTTCGTAAGCCGATTGTTGGCTGGCAAGTTGTTCTGCTCGGCGTTGTTCAAAGGCCGAATAATTGCCCGTGTAGTAATTAATGAGGGTGTTTTCGATATGCGCGATATGAGTGGTGACGTTATCCAGAAAATCTCTGTCGTGTGAAATAAGTAACAGAGTGCCTTTGTACTGACGTAGCCAGTTTTCCAGCCAAATAACAGCATCCAGATCCAGGTGGTTGGTGGGCTCATCCAGTAATAGCATATCAGAGCGGCGAATTAATGCCTGGGCCAGGTTCAGGCGCATTCGCCAGCCACCGGAAAAATTTTTAACAGCTAATTGTTGTTGTTCTGTGCTAAATCCGAGTCCATGCAGCAAGGTGGCTGCATGACTGTTTGCGCTGTAGCCACCGATGGATTCCATTTCGCTGTAATAATGCGCCAGTGCCTCACCATTGTTTTCCTGTTCTGCGATTTGAATTTTCTTTTCAAGTTGGCGCAGTTCAATATCGCCATCAAGGACATAATCAATCGCAGCTTGATCGAGTGCCGGTGTTTCCTGTGCAACATGGGCTGTTTTTAGGTTTTTAGGGAAGCTGACCTCACCACTGTCCGCATGTAGTTGTCCTCTAATCAGGGCAAATAAGCTGGATTTTCCAGTGCCGTTACCACCGGTAATACCGACTTTTTGTCCGGCATGGATTGTCAGATTAACATCATGGAATAATTCTTTGGTGCCACGGCGTAAAGCGAGTTCGGTAAATTTCAGCATGGCGGTATTTGAGTTTAAGATTCTTCCTGATAGCGATTATGTTTTGCCAAAAAACTGGTGTGAACAGGAAAATGATCTTTTTGACGATCTTCAAAATAACGTTTTAAAGTAAAATCAATAGTACGGAAAGCCAGATTATCCCAGGGGATTTGTTCTTCACTGAACAGCCTGACGTCAAGACTTTCGGTACCGGCTGAAAAATTCAGGTCAACCAGCCTGGCCAGATACAACATATAAATCTGGTCAATATTGGGCAGACTGATAACGGTATATAGCTGGGTTATTTCCAGGTTAGCATTGGCTTCTTCAACGGATTCCCGGGTGGCTGCCTGTTCAAGGGTTTCATCGTTTTCCATAAAACCAGCTGGCAAAGTCCAGTAACCATGGCGTGGTTCAATCGCCCGTTTACAAAGCAGTACTTTATCTTCCCAAACAGGCAGACAACCAGCAACAATTTTAGGGTTCTGATAGTGGATGGTGTGGCAATGCCGGCAGACATGTCGCTGGCGATTGTCACCTTCCGGTATTTTCAGCTCGACCGCTTCTCCACATTCACTACAGTAATTCATATCCTGAACTGTCGTGGTAAAAGGCGGTTATTTTTTACCACCGGGTGCCTGGAAGCCTTGGGGTAATTCTCCAAGTTCACCTTCTTTAAATAAAAACCCCAACATGTGCTGTTCAATGATTTGAATGGCTGCTGGGTCTGCGGTATTGAGCTGGTTTTCGTTAATAATAGTGGTAAGACGTTCAAGCCATTTCGTCCAGGCTTCACTGGAAATGTTTTCGAAAATACGTTGGCCGAGTTCTCCCGGCATTGGCACTGATTCGAGCCCCTCGGCTTCCTTATTCAAGTGCTGACAAAAAACCATGCGTGACATATTCTTTTCCTCAAAAATTGAGCGCCTATTTTAAACAAATCCATTCATTTAATATATATTTATTTAAGGGCTTTAATGCACACCGTGTAAAAATAGACCCTTGATTTTAAAGGGGAAATGGTTTGTTTTTTGTGTAAAACGGGGTTGAGTTCAAATATTATGGTATTATCTATACTATTATATACATTATTTAAACAGAACATGAACATAGAAATTGGAGAACCGACATGAATGCAGCCGTTGCAGAATTTAATACAAGTATTACCGATGATGAACTAAAAGTATCGGCTACCGCTGGGGAGCAAATTGCAGGTTTAATGACATCTGCAGACGAGCCTGTTGAAGGTATTCGTGTTTTTGTATCCGGTGGTGGTTGTGGTGGTATGACTTATGGCATGACATACGCAGATACGATTCATCCACATGACAAGGTGTTGGAAGGTGAAGGTTTTAAGGTTATTGTTGATGCGGTGGCACTTTCTTATCTGAAAGGCTGTGATATTGACTACACCAATGATGGTTTAAATGCTTCTTTTGTTTTTAATAATGTCTTTAAAGCGGTCGGTGGTTCTGGT
Organism: Chromatiales bacterium; assembly: GCA_027070385.1. Lineage (GTDB taxonomy): Bacteria > Pseudomonadota > Gammaproteobacteria > UBA6429 > Thiohalophilaceae > SZUA-37. The sequence continues at coordinate 7,038 of JALXDW010000362.1, read as the reverse complement.
GGTTGTTCAGCCTGCGGTGCGGCAGGTGGTGGTTGCGCATAAGTTATAAATTTCTTTTTAGCACACATTTTTAGCGATGTCGGATAGCGTCCCCAAACGATATCGTGCCCAATGTATTTTATTGATTGCACCGCATGGTAGTTACCGTACCATGCGGTATCTTCAGGCTGCATCCCGATCTGGTCTGGATGTTATTATTGTTTCTGAAAGCGAGCATTCGATTGTTTCGGCCTATGCACAAGGAATACACGTACAGTTTGATTTGCCGGAAGAGGCACTGCAAACTATTTTAACCGCGATAGAAGGAAGTGATGTACTTGCGGTTATTGGTACGGATGATTCTGTGATTGAACTGGCTGCGCAGACGGCACAGCATTTAGGATTGGCTCATAATGCATTGGCGGCTGCTCGTCTGGCTAGACGTAAAGATTTGGCGCGTGAGGTATTACAGACACATTCTGTACCAATGCCGAAATACCAAAGAGTCGAGCTGGCGACACTGATTAACCAGACAGGTTCTGAAATTGCTTTTCCTGTTGTGATAAAACCGCTGTCTTTATCAGCAAGTCGAGGTGTGATTCGGGTTAATAATGATGCTGAATTAATCGCAGCAGCACAACGCATTGACAAATTATTGTCTCAGCAGAGTGATCTGGAACCGATTGAAAGGCAACAGATCCTGGTTGAAGAATACATTCACGGTGATGAAATTGCCGTTGAAGGTATTGTTGACAAAGGCAAGTTCAGATTGCTGACTATTTTCGACAAGCCGGACCCTTTATACGGCCCGTTTTTTGAAGAAACGTACTACATTACACCGACAAGACTGACGACGCAGCAGGTTGATCGCGTAACCTGTATTGTACAACAGGCCTGTGAAGCTTATGGTATTGAAACGGGCCCAATACATGCAGAGTGTCGTATTCGGAATCAGGATATTTACCTGATTGAAATGGCTGCGCGCACCATTGGTGGATTATGCAGTGATATTTTAGAGTATGGCCTGGGCTGCTCAATAGAAGAAATTGTTTTGCAACAGGCGATGGGGCGGTTAAGCAAAAAAACATTTTCCTCCACAGCAGCGGGGGTCATGATGATACCGATTCCCGAACGGGGAATACTCAAGCGAATCGAAGGCTTGCTTGAAGCTCAAAAAATTGAATTTATTGAAGACATCAACATTCAACTACGTGATGGTTATGAGCTTGTACCCTTGCCGGAAGGTAACAGTTATCTGGGATTTATTTTTGCAAAAGCCCCTGATGTTGAACAAGTCGAAACTGCATTGCGTCGTGCGTATGGTTGTTTAAAGATAGTGGTTGCACCGCTGTGGAAAATAGACGCGAGTAGCTGAAAGATTGCAGCTCCTGATAACAATGACTGGATAATATAAATGAGTAGTATAGAAGCAAGACCGGAACATTATCAATTAGTTGAAACCATGCTGCAGGATAAGCAGGATGATGGTACAACACGTTGTAATTTATGCTTGTGGCGTTGCAAGTTAAATCATGGCCAACGCGGCTTTTGTCAGGCGCATGTTAATCGTAATGGTACTTTATACAACCTTTCCTATGGCATTATTTCTGCCATGGACATTGATAATATTGAAGACAAGCCGGTCAAGCATTACAGGCCGGGAACAAAAGTATTATCAGTGGGCAGTTATGGCTGCAGTTTTCGTTGTGACGGTTGCCATAATCTTGATATATCCTGGGGTGTTACTGCGCTGGATGAACTGGCGCGGGGTGAATCAACAGCGGCGTATGTAACCGCAGAGCAATTAGTTGAAACAGCCTTGCGTTTTAAGGTACAGGGGATTGCTTTTACCTATTCTGAGCCTGCTGTCTGGCTGGAGTATATTGTTGATGTAGCCAAAGTTGCAAAAGAAAAAGGATTGTATATTCTGTATGTGTCTAACAGTTATGTGACTGACGAAGCACTGGAAGTAGTGGCTCCTTATATTGATGTGCTGTGTTCGGACATAAAAAGCCTGGATGATGATTTTTACAAAGACATTTGCCGAAAGTCATCCGTCGATGAGGTATTGCACTCTATTAAAAAGGCACATGAACTGGGTATTCATGTTGAAACCCGAACCAATATTATTCCGACAAAAAACGATAATCTGACCATGCTAACGGATATCGCTCGCTGGATTAAGAATAATTTGGGGGAACAAGCTCCGTGGCATATTACCAAATTTTTCCCGGCTTATAAGCTCAGTCATATTGAACCCACTCCTTCGCTTATTATGCAGCAAGCACTGGATGCAGCCGAAAAGACAGGTCTGAAATATGTTTATAAGTATGACGATAAGGGTTGTGATTGCGCAACCGATAATCTGCCTATTAGTTCGTTTTTACAGGGTGACGCGGAGTCAATCCATGCAGTAAAAAAATGCGCTGCATCGTGTTGTGGCGATGAAGGTGTTCTGTTAAAAAAGTATGAAAAATAATTATTGAATATTACGCTGTTGTTCTATTTGTTGTGGGTGAATAATTTGATAGCTGTTATTACCCCAGGCATTCCGTTCATAACTTATTATCGCAGCAAGTTGCTGATTGTTTAAACTGCTTTTATAAGCGGGCATGGAACGATTTGGTTTGCCATATAATACAATCTGTATATGTTGCTGTGATTGACCTTTTACAATACTGTTATTTTTAAGAGCAGGGGCACCGATTAAACGATCCCCCAGGCCATCAGAGCCATGACACCCGCCACAATTTACTTTATATAAACGACGTCCTTGTTCCAGAATTTTTAATTCAGACTGTTGCCATGAATGTTGCTTTGTATTCCAGTGGCTTCGTGCAGTAACAGGGTTAAAGGGGATGTCTGTATTATTTTTGTTACAACCACTCAAAATTAAAGCAGTAACCATCATGAAGTATTGTGTAAATTGATGAAAGTAGAAACGCGACATAACTCACAGTATACTCCATGACATGTTTTATTTTAAATGGATTGAATATGACTCAACTTGCATTAAAGCGGCTCCAGGCCAATATTCAGCAGTGTCACCTTTGTGAAAAAATGCAAAGTCGGCCTGTATTGGGGCATCCGGTCATGTCAAAAATATTACTGGTAGGTCAGGCTCCGGGTATCAAGGAAAAAGATATTCATAAACCTTTTGCCTGGACAGCAGGTAAAACCCTGTTTAAGTGGTTTGCGACACTGGGTATCAATGAAGAACAGTTTCGTAACAAAGTTTATATGACGGCCGTTTGTCGCTGTTTTCCTGGCAAGAAGATAGTCAATAACAAACCACAAGGCGGTGATCGTGTCCCGGATAAAACAGAAATTAAAAATTGTTCTCAATGGCTTGCAAAAGAAGTGGGTTGTTTAAAACCACAAGTTATTATTCCGGTGGGGAAACTGGCTATTAGTCAGATAATGCCGGTAAAAAAACTGGATCAGATTATTGGTCAGTCTTTCAGGCTTGAATTCTATCAGCATAGAGCGGATATTATACCGTTGCCACATCCTTCGGGTGCATCGACCTGGCATCAACGGGATCCCGGTAAAGCATTATTGTCAGAGGCTTTAAATTTAATCAAACAGCACACTGCCTGGCGCGATACGTTTAAATGAGAAAAACAGAAGATGAGTTCAGACATACAATTAACCCTTGAACAACGTATTCTCTCTGAGTGTACAAAAGGGAATCTCGATTTACCCAGTCTGCCGGATATTGCCTTAAAAGTAAGAACAGCAGTGAATGATCCTTCCAAAGATTTAAATCAAATTGCAACGTTACTGGAAATGGATCCTAATATTGCAGCACGGGTTATTAAAATTGCAAATTCATCTATCTTTACCGGTTATCGTTTAACATCCAGTTGTATGGAAGCCGTTGCCAGATTAGGTTTGCATGTTGTTCAGAATATCGTGATTTGTGTGGCAGTGAATAATTTATTTGCTACACAGGACTCAAGATTACAGTTCCAGTTAAAGAAGGTATTGGAACACAGTCGGCGTATAGGGGCGATAGCCTATGTATTGGGGACGATTGTTAAAGGGAAGCAGGCAGAGAAGGCAATGTTGGCCGGGTTGGTTTCACAAATTGGTGCCTTGCCGATTATTAGTTATTTAAGTCGTATACCTGAATTAAAAGATAATCCAAAATTTGCTGATCGTATTGTAAAAAAGCTTTCCGGACAGGTGGGGAAAATGATTTTGCAACAATGGAATTTTGATGATGAACTGGTTTGTATTCCAGAAAACCTCGATAACTGGTTTAGAGATGAAAAAAAAGAAGCGGATTACGCCGATATTATTATTGTCGCCAATGCGCATAGTATGTTTGGCTCTGGAGACAAGAACCTTGCTATTCCTTCCCTGGTTGAGATTCCGGCTTTTCAAAAGCTGGGCATTAGCAAGCTGGGCCCACAAGCCAGTCTGGAAATATTACATGAAGCACAGGAAGATATTCGCCAGGCAGCCAAGATGCTGGTCTTATAAACAAGTTGAATGAGTAACCCTCTCTACTCAAGCCATTCCATCACATAAAAAATATATTGGCCTTCAGATGATTTTGATGGCCCTAATACTTGCGCGGCATAACGGTTTGATGCCGGACTGGATTGTTCCATAGCCTGTTCTTTATTGTTTTTAATTTCGACACAACTTTGAGGAATACGATGTCTGTTTGCTTTACGTCGAGGTGCATAGACTATGGCATAGTGTACGCTGGAAACATCAGTTTGGGGATCGGGGGGAACAAAGCCACGCATTATTGTTTCACATAGACTTGGGTTAGCCAAATACTGGTTTGGTTCTGCATCAATTTTTTGTAACCTTGTTCACTAATCCAGTTTTCTATTTGTTCAGGATCATGTACATAAGGTCTGAAATCTGATCCCAGTAATTTCATTAGCAAAGCCAGTATCTGTGTGCCGAGGCGGGTGTACCAGACTTTTCGCGGGTAAGTTAATGCATAAATGGATTGGCATTTTTCAAGTGAACGGTGTATCAGGGAATCAGCATCTGGATAACAACAAACAACCTTGTCCATAATAACAATGTCTGCGGATTCCAGGATCTCAGCAATACTGATAAAGTCACCTTCAATATACTGTGTTTTATCTGAAAGGCCTCGTTGCCGGGCCCAGTCTTTAGCTTCGACCAGCATTTTACTGGCCAGTTCAACTCCCACCGCTGAACGTGCGCCTTGCTCAAGCATAAGTTGATGGAAATGGCCTACACCGCAACCAATTTCCAGTAATGTTTTATCTTGAAAATTGGCCTGTTTAATACCATTGATAAGTTGTTGCTGAGATGTTCCCAGGCCTTTTTTTGCAAAACGTTTTCGATACGAGCGGGCAAAAAATGAAAAAAATTTACCGGCTGACTGGCTATGAGGGCAACAACAGGGCATGTTTATTATTTCCTGAATTGAATAAAGGATAAACTAAAGTGTAAAGGATTACTCTGTCGATTTAAACAATAAACGTTTTATTCTGGATAACTGGAAGGCAGGATTGAATTTCTGGTTTGAATCAGGTGGAAAGATAATATAAACGGGGAACAGTATTATTTTTTTGAATGAGGCTGACGGACTTAATAATAAACCCCAGAGTATTGCTATATTATTGGCGGTGAATACTCGTCCAAAAGATTTACCACCAAGCAGATAATTGTCCATTAATCGCTGGAGTAAAAATATTTCCAGCCGGCTGAGTGAATGGTTTATTTCGTGCAGGTGCAATTTAACTTTGGCGTTATTTATAAGTTTATTTTTAAGCAGGTAAGATAAAACAACATAAACCGTATTAGCGATAACGGCCTCATTTGCCCAGTGGATTAATTTTTTCCAGTCAAGTTCTGTATTGTTAATAATCAGAGCAATGTCTATTAGGCCAAACAGTCCTCCTGTTTGCCTGAATTCAGCTCCCCAATGGAGCGCACTATAGATGACTTGCAGTTCATAACCGAGTCGGTTGACTCGTGTTTCGGCCAGGTATTGTGGGTATTTTTCCATATTGATATTTTGTAAAGAGAAGACTTGTGCCGAAGAATAGGCCGATGACGGAGGGAAAAGGCCGGTGTGTATTTCAAACCAGATATCTTTTACAGGGTGTTGCCACGGTTTAGTATGATGATGTGTTTGATAAAAACTATCGGGTAATTCAGACCGTTGAGTGTAGCCGAGTTGTTGCATAATAGCGGCAACTTGCTCAAGTTCACTTTGTTCAACGAGCAGATCAATGTCACGCATATTGCGATAGTATGGCTTAGGGTAAAAAGCAGTACTGACAGACATTCCTTTCAATATCGTGATTGTAACCCCGACTTTATTTAATTCACTTGCCAGTTCCAATGTTGCTTCATATTGGCTCTGAAACCAGAATCTTGTCGTGAGTTTATCGGCTTTTAGTTGTTCGCTGCACGAAGGCGTTAATTTCGCGGTTGGAAAAAGCTCAATGAATGCAGTGCCTAAATGGATTTGTCGTAACCAGTTGATGGTGCCAGCTGAGAAAGTCTCTGCCGATGGATTTTCGGTATTTGTCGCTATTTGTCTTAAAAGGGATAAAAACTGTTCTTTTTGCGCAATCATGACAATGGGTTAACCCGTTTAGGTTAAACGACAGTAAAAGTGTATAATATAAGTTATTGTTTTCATTGTGGAAAATTATACCGAATTTAGAACGGTTTGTGGTAATTGATTGACCTGTCGAGGTAATCTTGTTCTAATGTTTTATTATAGAAAAGAGTTATAGATGAATTTAGCAATACGGGCAAATTTAAGTACGCAGCAAATTGATGGTGAACTTGTTATTCTGGATAAGGACAATGGCCAGATACATCAGCTAAATTCGGTGGCAAGTTTTATCTGGCAGCAAATAGAAGCAGGCCTGGCAGTAAACGGGATTGTTGAAAAGCTGACACAATCTTATGATATTGATGCGACCGTTGCAAAAGCCGATTTGGACAAAGTATTGCAACAACTTAAAGATTTGAAATTATTAATGAACTAATTGAAATGGAGACGTATGATGAGCGAAGAAAACAAAACTGAGTTAAATGAAAAGG
>JALXDW010000361.1 GCA_027070385.1 Chromatiales bacterium | reverse complement strand
AGCATATCCTCATCCGTTGTGCCGGGATGCGATGAAATAAAATAAGGAATAAGATACTGCTCTTTTCCTGCCTGTTTTGAATATTTGTCAAAAAGCTCCTTAAAGCGATAATAGCTGCCAATCGCCGGCTTCATCATTTTCGACAGTGTATTTTTTTCGGTATGCTCTGGTGCAATCTTCAAACGTCCACCGACATGATAGGTCACCAGCTCCTTAATATATTCGGGATCACGAATCGCCAGATCATAACGCAAGCCTGAGGCAATAAAGACACGCTTCACACCATCAACCTTGCGCGCCCGGCGGTAGAGCCGTGTTAATGGTCGGTGATTGGTTCCCATATTGACGCATATATCAGGGTAAACACAGGAAAGGCGGCGGCAGGATTCTTCAATTTTATTATCCTTGCAAGAGAGCCGATACATATTTGCCGTAGGTCCACCCAGATCGGATATGATGCCTGTAAAACCCGGCACATTATCCCTGATTGCTTCAATTTCACGGATAACAGAATCTTCCGAGCGGCTTTGAATGATACGCCCTTCATGCTCGGTAATAGAGCAAAAGGTGCAACCGCCAAAGCAGCCACGCATAATGTTGATGGAATGACGAATCATTTCCCACGCAGGCATTTTTGCATTTTGATAGCTGGGGTGGGGTTTACGAGTGTAATCAAACTCATAGACCTGATCGAGTTCAGCCGTTGTTAAAGGGATAGGGGGTGGATTAAGCCAGACCATGCGTTGCCCATGTTGCTGTATCAGCGCACGTGCATTGCCGGGGTTGGTTTCAAGATGAAAAACACGTGAAGCATGAGCATATAGGACTTTATCTTTGGAAACCTGTTCAAAGGAAGGCAAACGAATGGCCGTTGTTGTGCGGTTCAGTTTTAATGTTTCTGTTTTGGGTAAAAACTGAATAATATTTTTATTGGTTTTGTCTGGTTGGCATGTTTTATTCTGATTGGAGCTATCAAGATAAGGATCAACAGGGGCTTCAATGCGACCGGGCTGATCCACATCGGTGGAGTTAATCACATGCCAGCCAGACGGCACCTCGTTGCTCATAAAGGCAGTACCACGAATGTCACGAATATCCTTTATGTTTTCGCCTTTGGCAAGACGGTGAGCAAGTTCAACAATGGCACGTTCAGCATTGCCAAACAAAAGCATATCAGCTTTTGAATCGGGCAGAATAGAACGACGTACTTTTTCAGACCAGTAATCGAAGTGGGCAATGCGTCTTAGACTTGCTTCGATACCACCAATAATAATAGGCACACCTTTATAGGTTTCACGGGCACGTTGCGCATAAACATTAACCGAGTGATCGGGGCGTTTGCCGGGTTCACCATTGGCTGTGTAGGCATCATTACGACGGATTTTTCGATCAGCGGTATAACGGTTGACCATTGAATCCATATTGCCAGCGGTAATGCCAAAAAATAAATTGGGTTTACCAAGTTTTGTAAAATCGGTTTTATCTTTCCAGTTGGGCTGGGCAATGATACCGACGCGGAAACCCTGTGATTCAAGCAGCCGACCGATTAAAGCCATGCCGAAACTGGGATGGTCGATATAGGCATCACCGGTCACAATAATAATATCGCAACTGTCCCAGCCCAGATTATCCATTTCCTGTTTTGACATGGGTAATACCGGTGCGGTGCCAAAACGTTTGGCCCAGTATTGTTTATAGGAAAAAAGATGAGGGGCTGTTTGCATGGTTGAGAAGCCTGGTTAAACAAAGGCAATCATTTAAAGCGATGTTGCGATAATGACAGAATTTTGGATTAGGCTATTATTATAGTCTATTTATGTGAAGAGGTGATCGAAAATAAATAAAGTCGGTAATTGCAAGGGTTTTAAAGATACGCATTTTTAAGTTCGACATAATGCCTGGCAGAATCCTGAATGGATTCTATTTCTTCGCTATTCAATTCACGTACTTTTTTAACGGGTCGGCCAACATAGAGGCAGCCTTCGTCCAGTTTTTTTCCTGGCGAAACCAGGCTGCCAGCACCAATAATGGTATTGGGCTTGATAACGACGCCATCCATAATGGTGGAGCCCATCCCTATCAGGCAGTTATCTGCTATCGTACAGCCATGTAAAATAACATTATGTCCCACTGTAATGTTGTTACCGATAGTGAGTGCATACCCTCCACGGTTGAAATCATAAGGTCCGTCATGGGTCACGTGTAAAACGGAACCATCCTGAATATTGGTATTGTTGCCAATATGGATAGAATTAACATCACCACGAATCACAGTGAGAGGCCAGACAGATACATCGTTGCCAATAGTAACATCTCCAATGATAACAGCAGATTCATCAATATAGCTGTTATCACCGATGGTTGGGGTATGATTTTTGTATGAGCGAATATTCATAATGATAAGTTAGCGCATTGTAACCAGTTCTTCTGCACTGGTTGGGTGAATCGCAACAGTATTATCAAAGTCGGCCTTGGTGGCGCCCATTTTAATGGCAACCGCAAAGCCCTGTAACATTTCATCAGCTCCCATACCAATAATATGGCAGCCAACCACTTTTTCTTCTGCTCCAATACAGACTAATTTCAGAGCTGTTTTTTGCTGGTTGGGACACAAGGCGTGATACATAGCGGTAAAGCTGGAGGTATACACTTTAACGGCATCACCGTGTTCCTTGCGGGCTTGTTCTTCTGTTAAACCAATGGTGCCAATGGGGGGATGGCTAAACATAACCGTTGGAATATTTTCATAGTCCAGTTTTCGTTCGGCCATATTGTTAAAGAGTCTGTCTGAGAGTCGTCGGGCTGCAGCAATGGCAACCGGTGTGAGTTGTGCGCGGCCGGTGACATCACCAACGGAATAAATATTTTTAACATTGGTATTCTGGTATTCATCGCAAGGAATATAACCACGTTCATCGTATTCGATACCCGCTGCTTCCAGGTTTAAGTCTGCTGTGGCTGGCGCCCGTCCAATGGCCCAGATAAGTGCATCGTAATTTTCAAGCACAATGCCGTTATCACAAACGATGGTTAACTTGTTACCCACTTCTTTTACAATCTTTTGTACGTTAATTTTAGACATAATATTAACGCCATCTTCAACCATACCTTCCATTAAGGTATCACGTAACATGACATCAAAGCCGGATAAAAAATGGCCTCGTCGCAGTAACATTGAAACGTCACTGCCCAAACCATTGAGTAAGCCAGCCAGTTCAACAGCGATATAACCGGCTCCTACAACAGCCACACGTTTAGGCTGTTCGGTTAATTCAAAAAAACCGTCAGAAGTAATACCGAATTCAGCACCCTGAATATCCGGCACGACAGGATAGCCGCCCGGTGCAATCACAATATGATCGGCTGTGTATTGTTTACCATCCACATCCAGAGTATGAGCATCGACAAATTTAGCCGTGCCTTCAATATAATCTATTTTTGAATCTTTAAGATAAGAGTCATACCAGGTAGTAATACCGTTAATATAGTTTTCACGTGCATCGACCAGTTTTTTCCAGCTAAAACTTTTAAGGTCGACATCAAAACCATAACCGGAAGCATTATGCAGGGTTTCGGCAATACCGGATGCAAACCACATGACTTTTTTGGGTACACAGCCCACATTCACGCAGGTACCCCCCACTTTTTTATTTTCAATCACAGCACAGTTTTTACCGTATAAGGCACCCCGTTCTGCTGCTGATAAACCGCCGCTGCCTGCGCCAATTGCAAGTAAGTCGTAATGAGCCATTGCTAATAACCTTTAATAGTATAGAGAGTGAATGTAGGGTGCCTGTCAGTCATATAATGAGGTGTGTATTTAGAAAATTCAAGTTAGAATAGTGCATCCATCATTCAGGCAACCATTAATCCAGAGAGTATGTATGAGTAAGCAAATTCAATTATCCACAGAACTGTTAAATAACCTTTTTGCTGCAATCGCGAAGCATGACAAGGCGGTTGAAGAAGACTTAATGGTTGGGCTTCAATATTTATCGGCGGTTATTGGTTATTTCAGTGCAGAATATCCCGGGACTGAGGCTGATCGTAATGAATTATTGGATCAGTTGGCCGCTTTTGCCCGTCAGGTGGCCGATGATCGCGCGCGTTCCAATCAGCAGCCGGCCACGGCCCAGTCTGCTCAAGTTGAAATGGCAAAGGGCAAAAGTGTTCCGACTGATGATCCGGCAGTTGGTATATGGAAACCGGTTTAATGTATATAAATCAATAAGATATATGGATAAATACGCTAAAGCAGGTAGGCTGAAAAGCGAATATTGGGCGATTTGCAAGAAAAAGACGTTTTACTGGAGCCCGGTGCCGGTTTGGATGGTGTGACGGTCGTTCAATCCTGTTAGCCTTATCCCCAATATTTCCTCAAAATCACACGTTTTTTCAAGATTTTATGACCTTTTATTGTCAGTTTACGCTATAAT
>JALXDW010000360.1 GCA_027070385.1 Chromatiales bacterium | reverse complement strand
ATTTATACCCGTACCACGCCTAATGTTATAGGCATACTTTAAATCGGGGTCAATATTATAGAGTGCTGAGTAATGAAATTCATGTGCCGGGATGATTTGTTCAGTCATTTTATCCGGCCACAGTGCGTCCTCGGTTTCCTGTAATTGTACATAACCTCGTCCTTGTGGACGTTTGTGCATTTTACAATCGGCAGGAATAATACCTACCATTTCACTTTGATTGTTGTTCCAGTTTATTGAGCGGGTTAAATACATCAAACCACCGCATTCTGCATAGGTGGGTAGCCCATTATCAATGGCATTTTTTATCTCTGTACGCAGTGATTTATTGTTACTTAGTTGCTCCAGATGGGATTCCGGAAAACCACCACCGATAAACAGGCCGTCCAAATCGGGTAATGTTGTATCCGTTAATGCATTGATTGTAATAAGTTCAGCACCATTATTCTCAAGCGATATCAGATCATCCGGATAGTAAAAACCAAATGCTGCATCACGGATAATACCGATGGTCACTTTTTCATTATGACTAGCTTGAATGCTAACCGCTAAAGTGGGTGTTTCAGGTTTTTGAGCCTTTTTTGCGATCGCAATAATGGCATCGATATCAACTTGTTCTGTTATTTGTTGGCGTATTTGCTCAATTTTTTTCTCAACGAGTTGGCTTTCATTACTCGGTACAAGCCCCAGATGGCGTTCTGTGATTTCAAGTGCCGAGTTATGTTGTACCGCACCGATAACGGGCACGTCTGTATAATGCTCAATCACAGCTTTAAGTTTTTCTTCGTGACGCAGTCCTCGATACTGGTTCAGGATGACCCCTGCAATGTTTATATTTTTTTCAAATGCCTGGTAACCCAGTATAAGTGGGGCGATACCACGGGTCATTCCTTGTACGTTAATCACAAGTACGACCGGGGTTTGAGTGAGGATTGCCAGTGCTGCGTTGCTATTGGAACCGTCCAGATCAAGGCCATCATAGAGCCCTTTATTCCCCTCGATAAGGGTAATATCCGATTTGGCTTCTGCTTCAGCGATATGCTGTTGAATTTCTTCATGCTGCATGGTGTAAAAATCCAGATTGGTGCAAGCATGGTGGGCAGCGCGGGATAACCACATAGGATCAATGTAGTCCGGGCCTTTTTTAAAGGGAGTAACATTGAGCCCTTTAGCATTTAATGCGGCACAGAGTCCGATTGAAAGTGTGGTTTTTCCGGAAGATTTGTGAGCCGCGGAGATAAATAATCGACTCATTTTGTTAACCTGATGTTATTTCGAAGAAACAGTAGAGTATCAGAAGATACTCTACTGTTACAGATTAAGATGCTTTGTAGTGTGGATCTACATCTTTATCGGCCAAGCTGGCTGGTAAGAAGTCCATAATTTTAACACAAAAGGCGATAAGGAAGAGGGCTACAGCAAAACCACCGAGACCTAGTAAGGTTTCTGCCAGAGTCGGAATGTAAGTGGCTATGGCTCCATCCGCAAATGTTGTTTCTATAACTTCCTTACCCGGGAATATTGTCATTGGAAATGCCTGACCACCAATAATAATGCCGTATACCTGAATCAGCCCACCAATAATAACAAGTAATGCACCAAAGCCGACAAGTCCGCGTGATTTTGCAAGTGAGGGGGTATAAAAAATAATTAATGGAATAATGCCACCTATTATAATTTGACCAACCCAGAAGAGTTGGGTGTAAATCCCGCCATCTTTCAGGATAAACATTTCAAAATCATGGTGCTGCGCTTCGTATAAATTTGTTAAGTGATAGACGGTAACGAAGTACAGAACAGCGGCAACAAAAACACCCAAAAGGTTTTTCAGGCGATTAAAGATTGCATCGCCTAATGGTCGATCAGTCCAGTTATAGGAGGCCATTAGAATGAGAATATAAATAGCCAAACCAAAAGAGAATGACATAATGACAAACATGGGTGCCATGATAGCCGCATCATAGCCCTGACGAGCAACAATAAAACCGAAAATTGAACCTGTACCGGTGGTCAGTGCTAAACGCCAAAGGAAAGCAGCCGTACCTGCAATACGGGTATATTTACCAAGGTTGCGTTGCATCATTGTCCAGAGATAAATAATGACAATAGCAAAAAAGCCATTATATAAAAGCATATTCCAGGCAAAGATGGATTTCAGATTGTAGTAAGTCATTGCAATAACAAGTCGTTCAGGTCGCCCTAGATCCAGAACCAGAATCATTAAACCACCTGCCAGTAGTGCGATTGCAGCCAGTGCAGATAAGCGTGCGAGCGGTTTATAGGCTTTTTTATTAAAAGCAGATGAAATGGATGCAACATTTAAAATTCCAGAGGCTGCGACAATCAGGAACACAGCAAATACATGTGGTATTCCCCATACAATCTGGTTCGACATGCCTGTTACATAATGACCATGATGCTCCATATAATAAAAAGCACCGAGTGAAGCGAGGATAAAAGCACCCAACAGTGCTAGTAAAGAATAGTAGCTGCTGCTGCGGCCTTCAATGGCAAGAAAAGGTATATTTTTTTTCATCGTATAAACAACTTTAATTTATTTAAAAGTTAATCGTTTTGTTTTATAAACCCTGGTAACGAACACCGGTGTTTAAATCCAGATCGGCACGTATTTGCTGGCCACCATTTTTGGCAAGTTCTTTTGAAATAGCACTGTTGCTATCTTTTAAATCACCAAAATACATGGCTTGATGACCTTCAGCATTGCAGGCTTCAACACAAGCCGGGGTACCATCGTTATCAACGCGATGTACACACATTGTGCAGGACTCAACTGTGCCTTTACCACGAGGTGAATGCACTTTTTGATTTTGTAATGCTTCATGAATGAAGGAACGTGCTTTATAAGGGCAGGCCATCATGCAATAACGGCAACCTATACAAATATGTTTATCAACCAGCACAATACCGTCTTTGCGTTTGAATGATGCACCTGTCGGGCATACATCCACACAAGGTGGGTGTTCGCAATGTTGACACATTAACGGTAACGATTGTACATGACCTGTTTGCTTGTCCTTGAGCTTAACTTTTCGAATCCAGACTGCTTTTTGTGATGCACGTGAATGTTCTTCGGAATGATTCAACTCACCCCAGCCATTTTCAGTTTGGCAAGCTGTGACACAGGCTGTACATCCGCTGCCACATTTATTGGTGTTAATCAGCAGTCCCCAGCGATTTTTGTCACTGACAGCTTCGTCAGCCGGTTTTGCATGTGCAATTTCTGTTAAAAGCATACCGGGAGCAAGTGCGAAACCTGCAGCAGCGGCTGTTTTACCTAAAAATTGCCGGCGATATAAATCTGTTGTTGTTTCTTTAGTATTGACTGGTTGTGTCATTTCAGCGTACTCCCAGTTTTACTTGCTGCAGTTGGCTTGTCATTATGACAGTCAAAACAATCTATTTTTACTGCAACGTGATTATGGCATGAGCTGCAAAAGTGTTTATCATCTCCAAAACTTGCATAATTTCCACTTTTATCTTTGGAAATATGGCAGCTAATACATTCAGCCAGGCTATCTTTTTTGGTACGGATACCTTTACGCATGGTTTCATCACGCTTATGCATGATAAAGTTCATGTGATTTTTACGCATCACCTTAACATCACGTATACACAATGTTTCAGGGTTTGCTTTGGCTTTTGCTTTTGGCACAGTTGGCAATAAATCACTTGCCTGCGCAATCATTGGCAGGAGTACGAAAACGCCTGCCAATGTGCTTATTATAGTTTTACGGCTTAACACAGTCATACCTCGATTTTTATTAGTCGCCCATTGCCATATCGATGTAACCAGTAGGGCAAACATCAGCACAGATGTGACAACCGATACAACGATCGTAATCTGTTGCAACATAGCGTCCCATTGTTGCCTGATCTTTTTTGACACGGTATACAGCATCTTGAGGACAGTAGATAACACAGTTATCACACTCAAAACACATTCCACAGCTCATGCAACGATCGGCTTCTTCAATGGCTTCTTCTTCTGTCAGTCCAAACATACGTTCTTTAAAGTGGCCTAATACTTCGTCTGCATTAGGAACTTCTTCCTTACGTTTGTGACGTGGAGTGTAGTCAAAGTGACCAAGGAAGAGTTGGTCGGCAGAAATAATTTCATGTGCCGAACGATCTTCAAAGTTGTGAATAGCAAAGTCACTTGAGCTGGTTGCCCAGGCACTGGAGTGATCATATTCAGCTGGTTCAAGACCCGTTTCACGCAGTTTTTGTAACAGGTTGAAATGGTGTTTATCCACTTTAGGTCGGCGTCCCATTTCTTCGTGTGCAAAGAAGTGGTCAATACTTTCAACTGCAATGGATGCCTGGCCAATAGCCGTGGTTAATAAGTGAGGACGTACCACATCACCTGCGACAAAGTGACCATCTTTACCTGAAACCTGGAAGTGTGCATCAGCATCAATAAAGCC
>JALXDW010000359.1 GCA_027070385.1 Chromatiales bacterium | reverse complement strand
TCACCATATCATCTGTAAATGCTTTAATGCTAGTTGCTTTGCCATCAGTTGAGATTTGTGTTAGTGTACCATCAAGGGTTGATTTGTAAATATTGTCATTTTCTAAATAAAAAATATCAGTTCCGCTTAAAGAGTGACTTGCTCCATCAGCAGAAATTGCACCCATTTCAGTAACACTACCATTTGCTTTATTTAATTTATAAATTTTGTTTTCACTTATATAAATACTATCTACACTCTCAGGAATATTTCCAAGGAATGTTATGTCATATGCACTGTAAGGTCGCCCATGGCTGTATTTTGTTATGTCATTGATATCAGCAATTTTTCTACAACTTGACATATCTACATTACATTTTTGAAGTTCATTTACTGTGCTTTTATCATCATCAGCATCGTATATAGCGATGTATCCATCAATCGCACCGCCAAATGATTGATACGTTACAGCTTCTAAGCTTCTATGATTAAATGCAAGAGGTGCATCATTTTCAGACATATCTGGTGTTAAAAGTTTTGTATTGTTAGCATCGTCTAAAAGAGTTAAGTACTGATTTGCACCTAAATAATTAATCTTTTGATAAGCAAAAGAGCTTTTGCTAAAGTTACTAGCCGAACTATTTTTATTCTCTTTTATCTCAGTGTTTTCTTTTTTCATAGAGATAACGTATGGCTGAGAAGCAGCTGCATAACTAATACTTTTTGTATGAAGATTACTATAACTGCCATTTCCATCATAAATTAAAGCTGTATTGATTACAGGATAACGAACGTCCATGGTATCGTTTGAAACCAGATTAGTCATGGGATTACTAGGGTCAATCACTCTAGCATTGCTTAAACTCCCAAGTCCAGAGTGTAATGAGTTTCCATAAAATAGCTGACTTGATATACCGTTTTGGGGTAGTAGTTTATTTATTGTGTCGCTATTTCCACTATTCGTATCACCTGGAACTATCACTTCAACAGAATCACTACCGCAACCGCTAAATAAAAGTGCCCCTGCAACAACAATTGAGATATAAGATATTTTTTTCATAAATGTTTCATTTGTTTTGCATTGGCTATCTTTAAAAATAATTTCGCCTTTATCGTTCACACATTGATAAATTTCTGCAAATACAGGGTGCATAACAATAGAACTCAAGATCAACAATAAAAGTTTTTTCATTTGTGTATATTCATCCTTAATGTAATTTTTATCTAAAGCAGGTGAGACAAAGAAAAGATATCCATACACTCCAACCACAATATAAAAATAGCGTATATTCAACTATTTTAATAGATATTGAGCACTAATTTGGCAGCAAATTATCAACATACATGCTATAAAGTGATAACAACAAAAAAAAGGATGATAAATCATGTCTGAAGTGTCAAATATGCAAAATATAATCTCCAATACAGGCTCGATCGAAAAAGGAATAAACGGTGACTATGCTTTTTCTATTCGCGCTGTACTCAGTGAAGCATGGGATAAAACCAGTGGTGCCAAATGGCCTATTCAACTTGCCTTTTTATATTATTTTTTGGTGTTTGTTGCCATCATGATTGTCATGATGATTGCTTCCATGGCATTAATTACTGTCCCTATGAACAGCTCGGCTGATCCAACCATACCCTTTATATTACAGCTGTTATTCCAAATTGCTATCAACCTTGTTGCATTACCCATGATGATGGGGATTATCATGATGGGAATAAAACGTTCCGTCAATGCACCTATTAGCGCAAATTCTGTATTTGCGTATTTTCCCAAAATGTTTTCGTTGCTGCTAACAATGATACTTGTTTATATTATGGTCATCATCGGCTTATTGCTGTTAATCCTTCCCGGCATTTATTTAATGGTTGCTTACTATATGGCTTTACCACTGGTTGTCGAAAAAGGACTGAGCCCCTGGCAGGCAATGGAAGTATCGCGTAAAACAGTTTCTCATCACTGGTTCAGGATGGTTGGCTTTCTTATTATTTCCAGTATTATCCTGATAATATCAATGATTCCCCTCGGTATAGGCCTTATCTGGACACTACCAATGTTTATCATCGCCTACGGGATTATTTACCGTAATATGTTCGGGGTTGAAGCCGTCACCATTGAAGCCTAGTTGAAAAAACCCGACATTTGATGAACATTGCCATTCAGTTATACCCGGCAATGTTTATCAAATTTAATATTACCATTAACACGATAGCGACCGGGCGCAATTTGTACGGGGCGGAATAGAACTTATCTTTTTTCTATTTTATTTATTACTGACATCAGTTCATTAACCGGGACGGCCTTCGAAAAGAAGTAACCCTGCACTTTATCACAACCTAACAACTGTAACTGGGTCAACGTGCCAACATCTTCAACACCTTCGGCCACGACAATCCGTCCAAGATTGTGAACCAAATCGATAACTGACTTTACAATATTTGCATCATTGTCATCATTAATCATATCAATAATGAATGATTTATCGATTTTTACTTCGGCAACCTGTAATTTTTTCAGATAACTCAGTGAAGAATACCCTGTCCCAAAGTCATCAATAGCAAATTGTAGTCGCTGCACATCCGGTTCGCTCATGATCTCGATAACTTGTTCGGGGTTATACATAATGGCACTTTCAGTAATTTCGGCTTTTATGCCATTAGTGTGCATGTCATATTTGTTACAAAGTTCAGCTATACGCGCTGGCAAACCCGGGTTGGATAAATCACGGGCCGACAAATTAATTGCAATTTGCAAATCCAATCCTTCATCCTGCCATGCCCGCCACTGCGCAAAGGCCTGTTCAAGTACCCAATCACTCACCTGATTGATCAGGCCTGTATTTTCTGCAATCGGTATAAACTGATCCGGGAAAATCCAGCCAAGATCCGGGTGGAACCAGCGAATTAAAGCTTCAACTGAAATAACCCTGTTATCGGCCAATGATACCTGCGGTTGATAATGTAATTGCAGTTGATTGGTTTCCAGTGCTGTATGCAGGTAATCCATTAAAGACAAACGTAACGGTGTGTATTTATCCAGCTCCGGACGATAAACACAAACATTTGTTTTATCTTTCTTGGCTTCATACATGGCAACATCGGCAAGACGAATTAAAGAGGTATGATCAATACCATGCTCCGGATACATTGAAATGCCGATACTGGCTCCAACCTTCAGAGTATGGTCATCTAATGCGAAACTGGGTAATAACTCTTCCAGTATTTTATTGGCAACACTAACAGCATCTTTTTCATTAATGTCTGGCAGGACCATGGCAAATTCATCCCCCCCTAAACGCCCGACAGTATCACTTTCTCTTACGGCTTTTAACAACCGCTGAGCCACATTAACCAATAAACGATCACCTTCAGGGTGTCCGAGAGTATCGTTGACTTCCTTGAAATTATTCAAATCCATTATAAAAACAGCCAACTGTGTTTTTGTTCGTTCCGCATGGGCAAGGTCATGTTGTAATTGTTCAGTCACCAGTACTCTGTTTGGTAAACCTGTCAAAGGATCATGCATTGCTTCATGTGCAATTTTCAGATTCAGAATTTGCAGTTCCTGAGTACGCTCCTGTACCCGTTCTTCAAGTGAATCATTTAACTCAGACAATTCCTCCATGACTTGATCACGTGATTCAATCGTCTCCTTTATTTGTAAACGCATCTGGTCAAACGAATCGGCTAACTCAACAAGCTCACCTGTCCCTTCTATTTTAACCGTCTTATCAAATTCAAAATTGATAATGTTTTTGGTACCGTTGGTTAAAATCTCAATGGGTTCGAATATTCTTCGTTTGAACATAAAATAAAGGGCTATACCAACAAACAAACCAACACAGAGTGTTACCAGTATAATTTTTATCAGGGCATTTTTTGAGAGTTGTCTGTACGGTTGACGATCCAGCCCCACCCATGCTTTCGCTAAATGCTTACCACCAAAGTTAACCGGGGTTTCAAAAAAGAGTATTTGAGTATTTTTTTTGAGTTCCTCTAATGTTGGCTTGATATCAACCGTTGTCTTTTTAGACAGAGCTGACTGTACATATTGATTATTTTTATTCAGATAATGTGTTAATGGTACATTTTCTTCATTCACTACTGCAGCAAAAACAATGTCTCTCTGGTTACTAATAAATTCGGCATAACCATTCAAGGTCACATCATCAAAAACCAATAGTGGTTCAATACTGATAGAAGCCAATAATTCACCTAATGATTCACCCCGATCATAAAGTGCCTTGTTAATGATCGCGTCTTCATTACTGAACTGAATATAGGTACTGACCGTCATCGCAATACTCAGGATGATGGCAATAAAAATAAAAAATTGAGAAGCCAAGCTATTAAATCTTGTCACATTAAATCCATTAGTTTAAAAATTCTATTCCATAGTCATCGCCATAAACATCCTTTACTATTTTGCGGTGGTCATTAAAGTCCGCATCAGTCGCAGCTACCAGTGCGTTCAGG
>JALXDW010000358.1:1242-4478 GCA_027070385.1 Chromatiales bacterium | reverse complement strand
TTCTTGTACCGTTTCGCCAATAACCCCCGTGGTGCTTTCTGTTTCCGTTGCCAATTTAGCCGCATCGACAATACTGGTATTGGCATCATCCGCATAGTTATTGATATTCGCAACTAAGTCAGCAATTTTTTTACTCGCAGCACCGGCATCCTGTGCCAGCTTACGGACTTCATCGGCCACAACCGCAAACCCGCGGCCATGCTCACCGGCACGTGCCGCCTCAATGGCTGCATTGAGGGCCAATAAATTCGTTTGATCTGAAATGCCATTAATAATCCCCACAAACTCACGAATTTCTGCTGCCAGCCTTGTGACATCACTCATTTTATCGGAGGAACTGTGTGTTCGGTCATAAATCTGCTTGAGTGAACACGTCAGGCCATCGAGCATGACGGTCGACTGTTGAAACAATCCCGCCGTTTCTGTCAGTTTACTTTCACTGCCCATTAACTCATTGGCATGACTCGCGGATGATTCACGCACAACGGTAATATTATTAATGGTATTAAGCCAAAGTTGTTCCAACGCTTCTTTCGTTGCCAGGCTTTTCTCTAAAACACTGATTTGCGCTGCTGCAGCCTCGGCTTCAGCCAAAATTGCATTTTTGTCCACCTTCAATGCCTCAATTTCGGCTTTTAACGCAGCAATATCTTCTTCAGATTCAATAACTGTTTGTTTTTTAAGGAACTTAAACATTCAAACTAACTCCAAATATTATGCTGTTTATATCGGCCGCTTATTGTCAAACTTGAACAAAACGGCCGTAATTAAACAATGCATACAAAAATACAAAGCCTCACTTGACTCTGTACATAAGTACAGTTTGTAAACTGGAGGTATTCAATAAATGGAGAACGAATGTGGCTAATTCCACAAAAATTAAGAATTCCGGCAGCATTGTTGCTGCTTCGTTAGCAGCAATAGGGGCTTCTGTCTGTTGCATTGGTCCATTGGTCTTATTGGCCATGGGCATTGGGGGAACCTGGATTAGCACCCTCACGGCCTTTGAACCTTATCGCCCCATTTTTATTGGTATTACCCTGATTTTTTTGTTTATGGCTTTCCGTAAACTTTATATTTTACCTCGCCAATGTGCAACGGGAGATAGCTGCGCACTTCCCACTACCTTGCGCAACCAACGGATTATTTTCTGGCTTGTATCCGTTGTATTAATCGCTTTACTGACCTTCCCCTATTATGGTCTTATCTTTTTTGAATAATAGAATAATGGAGCTCACTTATGTTTAAGAAAATAATACTGTCCAGCCTGATAACCCTGGCCTTGCTTAGCAGCAGTTTTTTTAGCCATGCTACTGAAAACAAAACTGTCACGCTTGATATACCCGGTATGACTTGCAAATTTTGCCCAATTACCATTCGTAAAGCCTTAAAAAAAGTAGACGGTGTGATTGATGTCAAAGCTGACTACGACAGTAAAACAGCAACGGTAACCTTCAACCCGGACAAGACCCATGTTGATGCACTTATTAAAGCCACCACCAATGCCGGTTATCCTTCAACATTAAAGCAATAACGATGCAAATCCGGCTGCTATTCTTTGTAATGCTGTTTACAGTAACATCAACAGCATGGACATTTAATCTGGCTCCACAGCCAGTGCCATTTTCAGCCAGTGATGCCTCGTTCCTGATCGCTACAAAACAACATCGCCTTTCAGAATACAAAGGTCGTAAGGTTATGCTTTGGCTGTTCTCAACCTGGTGTCATACCTGCATTGCCAGTGTGAAGAAATTACATCAGTATCAGGCACGTCTGGAAAAAACTGGCCTGCTTATCTTGGCTGTACGCAATTTTAATAATGGTGGCGTAGCCGGTTTATTGATGACAGATTTTATTCGTAAAATTCAGCCGGAAATTTTACAGTACAAAAACTGGCAACTGGCTGAAGCCACTGCTGAACTTGATAAAATGCTTAATACAAGAAAATTTCCTGATATATATTTTCTAATTGATGAACAAGGGGTGGTGCAAAAAGTGGATACTGCACCCAATATTCATATGCAATCCATTCTTCACTTTGCCCAACAAACGATAAAAAGATGAAAACAATTCTTAAAGCATTAAGAACCGTATTGGCAAATGGCTATTATTTATCTTTAAGCTTTATCCTGTTTGTTATTTTTCTTTTCTTATATCTGATTACCTTGCCAGCCTCTTATACCGGTGGGTACAGTTCTTTGGAAGCACTTGAATATTTGAATCCCACTCTTATCGGCTTTTCAATACTAATGGCATTGCTGGTGTCCTTGATGATGCCTTTGATTATCTATCTTTTAAAGCAAGGCCAAACGAGCAGTAAAGCATCTGCAGCAAGTGGTCTACTGGTTGGGTTTTTTGCCCCTATGCTCTGCTGTTCGCCACTATTACCTATTAGTATTGGCTTTATTGCTAGCGTGTTACCCACTCTTGGTGGCAGCTTTGGAATTAAAATTCAGGCATTTATTGCACTGCATCAGTTTGAATTATTTACTTTCGCCAGTCTGCTTCTGGTTTTTGCGCTTTATCAAAATGCACGTAAAATTGTTAATGGTGGTTATTGTAAAAACCAGCGCATTTAGTTCCAACGCCCCGGATCCGCTGCATCCCACGCTGTTCGCCAAGCTTCAGGAATATTATCATCTTGCAGTAAACAGTCACATTCAAGGCATGGATATAATTGTGCATAGTTCTTAATTTCAGGGCCGTTCATGCGCCGTAAAATATGGTGCGGCCGTGCATCAGATGGATAATGCAAGCCTGCACTGGAAAGTAATTCCAACAAGGCGTGGATAGTGGTTGCGTGATATTGTGCAACCCGCTGCGCCTTGTCTTCAATATTAATTTGCTTATAACGAGCAGGATCCTGTGTTGCGACACCCGTTGGACAATGGTTTGTATTACAGTTACGTGACTGGATGCAACCTAGTGCAAACATCATAGCCCTTGCAGAATTGATCATATCTGCTCCCAAAGCCATCATGCGTAACATATGAAATGCAGATGTCATTTTCCCTGCCGCAATTAAACGAATATGTTGCCGAATACCGATACCCTGCAAAGCACTATGAACAAAAGAAAGTCCGTCACGCATTGGCGTGCCAACCGAATTGGTTAATTCAATTGGAGAAGCACCTGTGCCTCCTTCAGCGCCGTCAATGGTGATAAAGTCTGGCGTAAGTCCTGTTTCTAGCATGGCTTTGCAAATAGATAAAAACTCAACTTTATAACCAATACAT
>JALXDW010000358.1:0-1232 GCA_027070385.1 Chromatiales bacterium | reverse complement strand
GTGCAGCACCGGTTCCCCCTTCACTGCCATCAATGGTAATAAAATCAGGGTAAATTTTCGTAGCCAGCATGGCCTTACAAATTGCAAGAAACTCTGATTTAATCCCGATACAAAGTTTAAAACCAATCGGCTTGCCTCCGGACAATTCCCTGAGTTGAGCAATAAATTCCAGTAACCCTGTTGGTGAATCAAAGGCACTGTGTCCTGGGGGCGAGATAACATCTTGTCCCATTGGTACATCTCGAATAGCAGCAATTTCTTCTGTCAATTTAGCCGCAGGTAAAATACCACCGTGCCCAGGCTTGGCACCTTGCGACAATTTAATTTCTATCATTTTTACCTGTTCATTGGCGGCTTTTTCTGCAAAGGCTGACGGGTTGAAATGGCCATTATGATGACGACAACCAAAATAACCGGTACCAATCTGCCAGATTAAATCCCCACCCCCTTCCTGATGATAAGGACTGATCCCGCCTTCACCCGTATTATGTGCAAACCCGCCTATACGTGCACCTCGATTCAGCGCAGAAATGGCATGGCGACTCAAAGCACCATAACTCATCGCTGAAATATTCAAATGCGATGCTGCATAAGGCTTTGTACATTGCAGCCCGCCAACTAATACTCTGGATTCTTTTTCGGCAACCGGGGCAGGTGATAAAGATTGGTTAATCCATTCATATCCGGGGCGATAAACATCAAATACGGTACCAAACGGTCGGGTATCGCGCATACCTTTGGCTCGCTGATAAACCAGTGAACGAAATTCCCGACTAACGGGTTGACCATCAATATCACGCTCGACAAAATACTGCTGCATTTCAGGACGAATGGATTCAAAAAAATAACGTAACCGACCGATCACCGGATAGATGCGAGGAATCGTATGCTTTTTCTGTGTTAAGTCGTAAAGACCTAGAAAAACAAACGGGGATAAAATGCCCAGAATCCAGCCACCCGCGGGCCAAACTGACAGCGTTATAATCACCAAGATAAAAACCAGAGCGAGGAAAGAAAAGAACAGGTAACGAACCATACCCTTAATCCTTTTTGTTTTTGTTGTTTATAAATTATAGTGCTTTGGAGAGGCAATGCGAATATAAGTTCATTCTTTAATTCATCTGATATACAACCAGGCTGCCTGTTTTTTTACTTACCAATAAAAAAGCCACTCAATGAGTGGCTTTTTTGTAACGACCTTTAAAAATTAATCATCGTCATCAGACTTATCA
>JALXDW010000357.1 GCA_027070385.1 Chromatiales bacterium | reverse complement strand
TATTTATGCAATGGGCATTACGGGAGTGAGTAGTGCACGTAAACGAAATGTGAAAATTATCGGTTTTGACGGCAAGGTTCCTTCATATGCCAATGTTGCCAGTGGTAAATACACATTGTATCGTCCTTTGTATCTGGTAACCAATCCATCACCTTCCAAAAAAGTAAAAGACTTTATCAAATTCGTGGTTTCCAAGGAAGGTCGTAAAATTATACGTGACAACAAAACTGTACCTTATAAAGATGCACCTGCTCTGCAAGCCAAAATGCTGGTGTACGGTTTTGATGTGCTTTAAATAAAATCACTATCCAGCTGTTTGTCATTAACCTCTATATAAGCGGTTCGCTTGCCGCTTATACTGTGGGGCAGCGCCAGATAATGATGGGTTTGCATTTCAGTTAAACGACTTGCCGTACGTTCAAAAGCAAAAGCCAGACGTTGACCAGTGTATAATTTACCCGGGCTTGCTTCGGCTGAACAAATCAGTTTTACATTATGGTCATACAATGCATCCACTAAGTGAATAAAACGTTTTGCAGCACTATCATAGGACTCATCCATGACGGGAATATCACTGATAACAACCGTTGTATAAATTTGTGCAATCTCGATATAGTCATGTGCCGAACGTGCTGTTTCACAAACATCGGAATAATTGAACCAGATTACATCATCGGCCAATGCAAGGTAATTCACTTTACGGTTATTAATTTCTATCTGGCGATTATGTTTGGGCTTTGTCGGAACAATATGGTTAAAACAGGTTGTCAATCTTGCCATTGTTTCATCATTCAAGCCAACAAAGTAAATAGTACTTTTTTCCAGCTTGTTAAAGCGGTAATCAACATCATCACCCAGGTTATATTCTGTTGTTACTTGTTCCAACAAACGGATCACCTCCATAAAGCGTTCACGCTGTAATCCATTTTTATATAAATCTTTAATCGCAATATTGGATGTTGCAACAATCGTTACACCATTATCAACCAATATTTTCAGTAAACCAACCATTAGCATTGCATCTGCAATATCATGCACATGGAATTCATCAAGACATAACACCTGATACTGGCTTGCAAATTTTTCTGCTACAATTTCTAAAGGATTAGGCGATCTTGGCAGTGTCTTTAACTGTGCATGAATATCAAGCATAAAATGATGAAAGTGAATACGATGTTTTTCTTTAAAAGGTAAACACTCATAAAAACAATCAATCAAGTAGGTTTTACCACGTCCTGTTCCACCCCAAAAATACAAACCCTTTATATAATCTGGTTTTTGTTTAAACCATTTAGAGAAGAAACCGGATTGTTGCCGCTGGTTAGCCTGTAACAGTTTTTCATACAAGGCATTGGTTAATTCAACCGCATGTTGTTGTGCAGTATCAGCTATAAAGTCACTGCGTTTTAAATCCTGTTGATATGACTCTAAGGGTGTCACAAAATATCCCGATGACTGTTAGTGGCCTTTAATATTTAGTATACTTTAAAATACCATCCTTACCACAAACTTAAAACAAGATATAAATACATGCAAAAGATTACCGGTTATTTTCTGTCAGTTGTTTTATTTGTAATACTCAATAATGTTTACGCTGATAACCATACCAATAAAACAACTGTAAAGATCAAACCAAAATGGGAACTGGGTGTTGGCCTGGGGGTTTTAAGCTTGCCGCATTACCGTGGTTCGGACCAACGTGAGAATTATGCAGCCCCTATTCCCTATGTACGTTATAACGGTAAGCGTTTAAAAGTCGACAAAGAAGGTGGACGTTTCTTTTTTTATAATGGTAAAGATATCAAGGTCGATATCAGTACAGCTTTTTCCTTCCCTGTCGATAGCAAAGACAACCGGGCTAGACAGGGTATGACCGATCTTGATCCTATTATTGAAATCGGCCCACGCCTGCAGTTTAATCTCTATGAATCCGACAATGGCAATCTGCGGTTCCGTTTTGCCATGCCACTACGCGCTGCCATTGCAACCGACTTGAGCCATTATCAGGGCATTGGCTGGGTGTTTTCACCTTACCTGCAACTTCGATACTATAATGGCTGGGAATCCGCTATTTCAATTGGCCCCATCTGGGCCAGCGAAGCCTACCATGACTATTTTTATGAAGTGGCTCCGCAATACGCAACCACTAATCGTCCAACTTATAATGCCAAAGCCGGTTACAGTGGTTCCCGTATTACACTAACAGCAAGCAAACGCTTTAAACGACTCTGGTTTGGTCTATTTATCAAGTACGATAATCTGAATAATGCTACTTTTATAGACAGTCCACTGGTAAAACAGAATGACTCCCTTATCATCGGGGCTGCACTTTCCTGGGTCTTTAAAGAATCCAAACAGCCGGGGGAAATTGATTTTTAAAATATCCCCGAATATGTTTCTACTATTCCTCTCTATACTATAAAATAGCCTGCTTTTTTTAGCGTAATACTCTTTAAAACAATAATCGTAGGTGTGTAAACCCCATGTCAGAATTTAAAATTGGACAACGCTGGATAAGCGATACTGAAACCGATTTGGGGTTAGGCGTTGTCACGAATACAGAAGCACGCCGTGTTACCATCATGTTCCCTGCCAGCGAACAGTCACGTGTTTATGCCATTGGTCAGGCCCCACTTACACGTGTTATTTTTTTTGAAGGTGATGATATTGAGTCTGAAGCCGGTCTGCATTACAACATTGATAAACTCGAAGAGCGTGATGGCCTTATTATTTACCATTGCACAGATGAACAGGGCAAACCCTGTACCTTGCCAGAAGGTGAGTTAAACCATTCAACCCAGCTTAACAAACCACGTGATCGTATGCTCACCAGCCAAATTGACAAACAACTCTGGTATACCCTGCGATATGAAACATTGCAAAAGCGTTATGAATTGTCACAATTACAAACACGTGGTTTACTCGGACCACGTGTCAGCCTGATTCCTCATCAACTTTATATTGCCCACCAAGTTGCCAATCGCAGCGCACCTCGCGTATTACTTGCCGATGAAGTCGGGCTAGGTAAAACCATTGAAGCAGGTCTGATTATTCACCAGCAGTTAATATCGGACCGTGCGCAACGTATATTAATTATCGTTCCTGAAGCACTGATGTATCAATGGATGGTTGAAATGTTACGGCGTTTCAATCTTAAAATGAGCCTGTATGATCAGGAACGTTATCAGGACAGTATTGATAACGAACATAATCCTTTTATTGATGAACCCCTGTTATTGTGCAGCCTCGAATTTGTAACGCACAGTGAAACGGTACTGCAGCAACTCATAGAGGCTGAGTGGGATATTCTGGTTATTGATGAAGCACATCACCTTGCCTGGTCAGAACACTCTCCCAGCAAGGCTTACACTTATATTGAAAAATTATCGGCCAGTATCCCGGGGCTGTTGTTATTAACGGCAACACCGGAACAACTTGGTGAAGAAAGCCACTTTGCACGCCTGCGTTTACTTGACCCACATCGCTACCACAGTCTGACTAAATTCCTGAAGGAAGTTGAGTCATTTAGAACCATTGCCCATGTTGTGGACAACCTGCTTGATGCCGATCACCTGAATGAACAATCCAGTAAAACACTGATGGAGCTGTTTAAAGGTAACGAAGAATACCTCACATTATTAGATAATTTTAATATGAGTGAAGATAATGATCGTTACCGTCAACAACTCATACAAATTCTGGCAGACCAGCATGGTACCGGACGGGTTCTGTTTCGTAATACACGCAATGCCATAAAAGGTTTTCCACAACGTGAATCACATGCATACCCATTAAAAATACCAGCAGCTTATGCATCATTAATAAAGGCTTATATTGAATCAAATGAAGTCGGTAAACTTCAATTACCCCTGCTGCTCACACCCGAAATTATTTATCAGAATGTTTTTGCGGATGAAGGTGAACACTGGACCGTGATCGACCCGCGTATTGCATGGCTGGCCGAGATGCTCAAAACTCACCGTAATGAAAAGGTACTGGTTATTTGCGCCTATGCTACCACCGCGATTGATATTTCCAATGCCTTGCGTGAGCAATATGGAAAGTCGTCAGCCGTATTTCATGAAAACATGAATATTATTGACCGCGATCGTGCCGCTGCTTTCTTTGCAGATATGGAAGACGGTTCACAAGTCTTAATCTGTTCTGAAATTGGTAGTGAAGGGCGAAATTTTCAGTTTGCGCATCATCTGGTTTTGTTTGATCTGCCTTATAACCCCGACTTGCTCGAACAACGCATAGGTCGACTGGATCGTATCGGCCAGTTAAATACAATTCATCTGCATACGCCTTATTTTGAAAATTCGGCACAAGCTATTATGTACCAATGGTACAACAGTGGCCTAAATACTTTTATGCACACTTGCCCGGTTGGCCAGGCTGTCATGCAAAAGCACCGTGACGAGCTTAACAAATATTTAACCAACCCTGATTTTGATGCTTTTTCTGTCGAACAATTTATTCACATGGTCCACGCTGAT
>JALXDW010000356.1 GCA_027070385.1 Chromatiales bacterium | reverse complement strand
GTAAAACGAGGGATTAACAAACGTGCCAACGATAAAAACTGGGATAAACAAACCCAAAAGAAAATGCTGCGAGGTGTACAGGAAACCTTGCTTGTATACACCACCACTATCAGGAAATATGCCGAGCTTAAACTCTACGAACGACTTTTTTCTATCTGGCATGTTGTGCATTTACCTTTATTTATTATGCTGGTTATCAGTGGCATTGTGCATGTTGTTGCCGTCCATATGTATTGAGCATGAAATACTTTAACTTAAAAATACAACTCACCTGTCTGGTGCTGCTAGCCAGCTTGCTTGTACCGGGAATAAGTTCAGCCGATAAATTTGAAACATTGCTAATGCCCGGTAAGTTAGTCAAAGGTCATGCAAAATATGAGGCAAACTGTAATAAGTGCCATACCTCGTTTAAAAAACAGGATCAAACAAAAAAATGTATTGCCTGTCACAAGAAAATTCGCAAGGACATCAAGCAACGCAGTGGCTTCCATGGTAAATCATCCATAATAAAGCATCAGCAATGTCAGCAATGCCACACCGATCATAAAGGACGCAAGGCAGATATTATTAAACTCGACAAAGCAACCTTCGATCATCAATTTACTAATTTCCCACTACGTGGCACACATAAAAGTGCCCGTTGTGAACAATGTCATCAGGCATCCAAACCTTATCGGGAAACACAACGCCAGTGTCATCGCTGTCATAAAAACGATAGTCCGCATAACAGCCAATTAGGAAAGAAATATTTAACCCGATGCCAGTCCTGCCATAAGGAAAGAGCATGGCCGGTTATTCAATATAATCACAAGAGAACAAAATTCCATTTAACCGGCAAGCATAAAAAGGTGACTTGTACGACTTGTCATCCAAATGATCGCTATATTAAAACACCTCGACGCTGTGTTTCATGCCATCGACTGGATGATGTTCATCGTGGTAATAACGGTAAAAAATGTCAGAAGTGCCATTCAACCCGAAACTGGAAAACACTCAGGTTTGATCACGCTAAAGATACTGACTTTCCCTTAACAGGGCGTCACAAGCAACTGGTATGCGCTGACTGCCACAAGAAAGATCCCTATAAGGTTGAGATTAAACAAAGCTGTATTTCCTGCCATCAGCAGGATGATACTCATCATGGGCGATTCAATAACAAGTGTGATAAATGTCATAAAACTTCCAACTGGAAGAGCTTAAAGTTTAATCATAATCGCGATACCAAATATAAACTGAAAGCCAAACATAAAACTGCCAGCTGTGTTGCCTGTCATAAAGGTACCCTGTATAAAACCAAAACACCAACAGCATGTATCAAATGTCATAAGGTTGATGATGTACACCGTGGTCAACAAGGCAAACAATGCCAGAAGTGTCACAATGAAACAGGCTGGAATAAAAAGGTACGTTTTGATCATGATCTGACACGTTTACCATTGATTGGATTACATGCCACAACACCTTGTGAAGAGTGCCATCTTTCAAATACTTATAAAACAGCAAAAATTGCCTGCTTTAGTTGCCATGAACAGGATGATGTTCATGAACAGAAGTTAGGTGAAAACTGTAACGCCTGTCATAATCCCAATGGCTGGAAATTCTGGCGTTTTAATCATAATAAACAGACCAAATTCAAACTAACGGGCAAACATAAGCAGGTTTATTGTGAGGCCTGTCACACAAAAGCGGTTAAACGTGTTGAAGCAACCCCGCGTACCTGCATTGCTTGCCATTTAAGCGATGACATTCATGACCGACAATTCGGTAAAAGATGTGATCGCTGTCATACCACCAAATCATTTAACGATCTACACTTTAGAAACTAGGCAAAATAACACTGGCCTAAAAATGTGTTCAGGAAGAACCCCCCTCTACTTACAGTCACAAAAAAGGCAATGGAAGCATGTTACAACAACCTCAGCAGCGTTTAAATTTAATACAACAACTGATAACAGGATTCATTCTGGTTTTATTAATCAGCTTGTTACCCGCCCATTTTGCTTTGGCAAAAAAAGCCAATTTTGATCATGACACGACCGGCTTTATTCTCTCAGGGTCTCATCAACGTGTTGCATGTGATACTTGTCATACGCGCGGTATTTTTAAAGGGACACCAAAACAGTGTCAGGACTGCCATTCCCGTATTAGCCAAATGGGGGCAACAAAAAAACATGCAACTCATATTCAAAGTACTGATGCCTGTGACGACTGCCATACTGAAATCAGTTTCAGCAATGCCAGTGTTGACCATAATAATGTGACCGGCTCATGTTCTAACTGCCACAATGGAGTCACCGCAACTGGTAAAACCAGCAATCATGTTCAAAGCAGCATGCGCTGTGATGACTGCCATTCCACACGTGCCTGGACACCGGCAAGATTTGATCATGCGAATATCTCGGCTAATTGTTCAACCTGCCACAATGGTATAACAGCAACCGGCAAATCAACCAATCACATTGTCAGCGCAAACACTTGTGATGATTGCCACGCAACCAGTAGCTGGTCAGGAGCGCGTTTTGATCACAGTAATGTCAGTGCTGGCTGTGCAACTTGCCATAACGGCACAACCGCTACCGGAAAATCAAACAACCATATCGAAAGTGCTAATAGCTGTGATGATTGTCATACCACCAGTACCTGGAGTGGGGCCCGTTTTAGCCACAGTGGTATTACGAAGAACTGTTCAAGTTGTCATAATGGTGTCAAGGCTGTTGGTAAATCTTCAGGACACCCAACCACATCTGATGTTTGTGAAGATTGCCATAATACCGTTTCATTTTCAGGGGCACGGTTCGACCATAATGGTGTTACAAGTAACTGCTTCAGTTGCCATAACGGAACCACTGCAACCGGTAAAACAACCAACCACATTGCAAGTAATAACACTTGTGAAAATTGTCATAGCGGTTTCACCACTTGGGCTGGTGCCCGTTTTGACCATACAGGAGTCAGCAGTGGCTGCTTCAGTTGCCATAACGGGGTAACGGCCAATGGTAAATCCAAAGATCACCCTCTGACATCCAACAGCTGTGAAGACTGTCACTCTACCACGACCTGGGCAGGTGCCCGTTTTGATCACAGCGGTGTTACCAGTGGCTGTTTCAGTTGCCATAACGGTGTGACAGCAACCGGTAAATCGCCTGCACATATTACCAGCAGTAATACTTGTGAAGACTGCCATACAAGTACCACCACATGGAGTGGTGCCCGCTTTACCCACACTGGCATTACCGGTGGTTGTTACAGTTGCCATAATGGAGTAACGGCAACGGGTAAATCACCAAGCCATGTACAAAGCAGCAATACTTGCGAAGATTGCCATAGTAACTTCACAACCTGGTTAGGCGCACGCTTTGACCATACTGGAGTCACCCAGGCCTGTTCAAACTGCCATTTAAGTGACCGCCCAGGTGCACCACATACTACATCTATCAGTTGTGAAAGTTGTCATGTCACAACAAACTGGACCACGATTATTTTTGATCACAGTACCGTTGCCACAGGCAGCTGTCTGGACTGCCATCGTGATGATAAAAATGCCGGCCACTTTGGTACGACCTTATCTTGCGATGAATGCCATACAACAACATCCTGGCGAACCACCGTACGCTATGACCATAGTTCGCCCGATTATCCAGGTAACCATAAATCCGATGTGAAATGCATTGATTGCCATACCAGTAACACCTCTACCGCAACCTGGACCAGTCCGGCCTATAAACCCGACTGCGGTGGCTGTCATCAAAGAGATTTCACTCGTAAAACACCGGACAAACACAAAAAATATCTGTCAACCTATTATACGATCAGTGAATTGCGTGACTGTACCAGCAGTTGCCATGAATATACGGATGCGACCTTATCCACTATCAAAAAAACCAGAAACAGAGAACATTCTGTTACCGACTGGTAAATAAAAGATCGTATGTAACAATAATAAAACTTTAAAAGCAGTACCCTATGTTAGTTGCAAACCCAGGCTGTAAATTGCTGTATTATAAGTTCCTGATTCGTGCCGTTATTGTTTTGTCTTTAACGGCACTTTCTTTTCCGGGACTGAGCGCAGAAGAAGAACGCTTTCTCGATTTCTATACATTAAAAGCCTATGATCGTGGCTATATATTAAAAATCAGATTTAATGAATCTGTTTCATACATTAATCACCATACTGAAAATGCAAGAAAAACCATCAGGATAAATATTCGTCCTCTGTTAATACGCTTCATTCCGTTGTCTTCATTACATATTAATGAAATTATTCACCCTAAAGAAAATAACAATGCCGGATTAAATTTAATTCGCCTTGAAAATACAGATAATAACCAGCTTGTTTTAAGCCTTGATTTTCAGACAGCCGTCACTTTTAACATTACCCAGGATTCAGGGAGTAAAATCATCAGCATTTATCTGGATCAAGTAGGGCAATCAAAAAAACGTTTACAGAAAAACCTGACGGCACCTGATTTATCAGCGGAAATTGAAAACAAATACTATAC
>JALXDW010000355.1 GCA_027070385.1 Chromatiales bacterium | reverse complement strand
AATAATACGCTCAGCATCCTGTATGGTAATGACATCACGCTGGGTTGTTCGCTGTAATTGTGATTTTTTATCACAGTCAATAACCAGGATTCGGTCCAGTTCATAGTTTGAGCGAGTTTCAAAAAGCAAGGGTATAACAATAATACAAGATTTTGTGTCGAGCCTGGCTACTTTTTGATTAACCTGTTGCTGAATTTCAGGATGAGTGATGGCTTCGAGTTTCTTTTTCAAGTGGAGATCATTAAAAATAATATCACGCAATGCCTTTCGGTTAATGGCAGCATTGTCATCGAGTATCTTTTTACCAAACAGTTCTACTATTTTAAAATAAGCTGGTTGCCCAGGTTTTACTATTTCTCTTGCTATAATGTCAGTATCAATAATAGCAACATCATTTTTATCTTTATTAAGGTCGGCAAAAAGCTCACTGACCGTTGTTTTGCCGCTACCAATTCCACCTGTTAACCCGATTTTTAGCATGACTGAATGATTACCCGCGTTGTTAATTCAGGCCGATATACTGTAAATAAGTTTCATTCATTTGTTTTCCCCATAGCATAAAAATCCAGCCGGCAATAGCCAGATAAGGCCCGAAGGGGATTTTTTTACTCAGGGACTGATTTTTGAAAATGATTAACGCAATACCAATAATTGAACCGGCAACAGATGACAGGATAATGATAAAGCCCAAGGATTGCCAACCGAACCAGGCTCCAAAAAGAGCAAGCAGTTTAAAATCACCATAGCCCATTCCTTCTTTTTTTGTCACGAGTTTGAACAGCTGGTATACCGTCCACAAAACAAGATAACCCGCAATAGCACCAATAACCGCACTGTTGATATCGGTGTACAAGTTAAAAAGATTAATGAACAGGCCTAGCCAGATAAAGGGGAGTGTTAAATTATCTGGGAGATATTGATGGTCAAAATCAATACCACTGAGTGCAATTAAATTCCATGTCAGCAGTAAGGCAAAGAAAGACTGCCAGTTCACCCCAAGCTGTAAAACCACAACCAATGTTAACAAGCCGGTGAGTAACTCAATAAACGGGTAGCGCAAGGATATTTTTGTCTTGCACTGTCGACATCGTCCTTTTAGAAAAAGGTAACTTAGAACAGGAATATTTTCCAGGATGGTAATCTTGTGACCACAATGGGGGCAACGGGAGGAAGGTATTGATAATGTAAAAGGTTCTGTTTCAGTGGTTGGTGTGAAAGCAAACGCTTTATCCTGTTCTGCGAGAAAGCTGATGCAGTCGCGGGACCATTCGCGGATTAATATTTTTGGCAGTCGATAAATTACAACATTTAAAAAACTGCCAAAAATCAAACCAAGTATGATTGTAAATACACCCAACAGGACAGGTGTATGCTGTAATACTTCAAGCATTTGTATTTGCGGGATAATAAATTTAGTGTCCGACAATCTTGCCCATCTGGAATATTGGCATATACATTGCGACAACAAGTCCACCGATAAGAATACCCAGAATAGCCATAATCAGTGGCTCGAGTAAACTGCTCATACTATCGACAGCGTTATCCACTTCTTCTTCGTAAAAGTCAGCGACTTTGCTGAGCATGGTGTCGACAGAACCGGCTTCTTCACCAATGGCAGCCATTTGTACAACCATGTTAGGGAACAGACCGGATTGGTTCATGGCAACGTTTAATTGTGTACCGGTCGCTACTTCATCTTTCATGATGAGTACGGCATCTTTAAAAACGACATTTCCGACTGCACCTGCAACAGAAACCATAGCTTCAACTAATGGTACACCGGCAGCAAACATGGTGGCCAGTGTACGAGAAAAACGGGCAATGGCTGCTTTTTCCAATATGTTGCCAATAATAGGCATTTTAAGCATGGCGCGATCGAGAAAGTGGTTAAATTTGGTGGAACGTTTTTTTATTTCGATCATGGCATAAATACTTAATCCGATTCCACCAAAAATAGCCCACCACCATTCCTGAAAAACTTGGGAGAGATTAATAACGAATTTGGTAATAGCAGGGAGATCTGCTCCAAATCCCATAAATAATTTCTCAAACATGGGGATAACAAAAATCATTAATATTGCTGTAATGATAAAAGCGACTGCAATAACAGCGGTTGGGTAAAACAATGCTTTTTTGATTTTACCTTTAATGGACTCTGTTTTTTCCTTGTAGGTTGCAATCTTGTCAAGGATGGTATCGAGAATACCCGCATGTTCACCGGCTTGTACAAGGTTACAAAAGAGTTCATCAAAATAGTAGGGATGTTTGGCCAAGGCATCGGATAAATTGCTACCCCCTTCAATATCCGCTTTGATGCTTAAAAGAAGTTCCTGCATGGCTTTGTTTTCATGACCACGGCCGATAATTTCAAAACCTTGTACCAGCGGCACACCAGCGTCCATCATGGTCGCAAGTTGGCGACTGAAAATAGCAATGTCTTTTGCTTTAACTTTGCCTTTGCCACCACCGAACAGTGGCTTTGATTTCTTCTTGATTTTACTCGGGTTGATACCTTGGCGACGTAGTGTGGCTTTGACCAGGGAAATATTGGCACCACGTGATTCCCCTTTCACTTTTTTGCCTTTATTGTCTTTACCTTCCCAAATAAAGACATCTTGTTTCATTGTTTTAGTCGCCATGTATGTTTTCCTTATGTACCACGTATTTTTATTATATCTTTACAAACCAGGTTAGCAGATTATAGCTGGGTGATTATTCTTTTGTAACTCGATTAACCTCATCAAGACTGGTCATGCCGTCTTTTACTTTCTTTAACCCGGATTGGCGTAAATCAGGTATTCCTTCTTTTTTAGCCTGGTCTCCCAGTTCCATTGCATTGCCGCCTTCCATGATAATGCGTCCCATTTCTTCAGATACTGGCATGACCTGATAAATACCAACACGGCCTTTATATCCTTCTGAACATTGATCGCAACCTTTGGGGCCATAGATAGTGAGCCCCTGTTTTATTTCTTCTTCCGTAAAGCCTTCTTCAAGTAAGGCTTCTTTGGGGATATCCAGTGTCTTTTTACAATGAGGGCATAAGCGTCGGCATAGTCGTTGTGCCACAATAAGGTGAACGGACGAAGCAATATTATAACCCGGTACCCCCATATTGATTAGTCGAGTGAGTGTTTGGGGTGCATCATTGGTATGTAAAGTTGATAATACCAGATGGCCTGTTTGTGCGGCTTTGATTGCAATTTCAGCGGTTTCAAGATCACGGATCTCACCTACCATAATAATATCAGGATCTTGTCGCAGGAAAGCACGCAATGCGCTTGAGAAGTCCAGCCCCACTTTATTGTTCACATTAACCTGATTAATTCCTGGCATATTGATTTCTACCGGATCTTCAGCGGTTGAAATATTGACACCAGGCTGGTTTAAGATATTGACACCTGTATACAGTGATACTGTTTTACCTGAACCGGTTGGCCCGGTTACCAGAATCATACCGTAGGGTTTGGCAAGTGCATTGAGGTAAAGTTCTTTTTGTGCGTCTTCGAAACCGAGAGCTTCAATTCCCATTTTTGCACTGCTTGGATCAAGTATCCGTAATACGATTTTTTCACCGAAAAGTGTCGGGCAGGTGTTAACACGAAAGTCGATCGCACGGTTTTTGGACAGATTTAATTTGATACGGCCATCCTGAGGAATACGTCGTTCTGAAATATCCAGTCGGGACATAACTTTCAAACGAGCCGATAATTTGTTCGACATTCCGATGGGCGGTGTGGCTACTTCGTTGAGTACACCATCGAGACGAAAACGTACCCGGTAGTTCTTCTCGTAAGGTTCAAAATGGATATCAGAAGCCCCTTTGTTAATAGCATCGAGTAATACCTTATTAACAAAACGTACTACCGGGGCATCATCAACGTCAGAATCAGCGGTATCATCAGCATTGATATCGGCATCTTCATCAACATAGTCGAGGTCATCGTAATCACCATCTGATAATTCAGATAATGAAGTGTCGTTATCTTCCATTGCCTTGTTAATAACGCGCTGAAGTTTATCTTCTTCAACCAGAATAGCTTCGGTAGACATGCCAACATGAAATTTAACTTCATCAATCGCCTGTAACAAGGTGGGATCTGAAATTGCAATAAACAAACGATTTCCACGCTTGAATAACGGCAGGGTATTGTGTTTTCGAACCAGGCTTTCTTTTACAAGTTTTATAACATCATTTTCGATATCAACGGTATCAATATCAACAACAGGCACACCAAATTCTGCAGACGCTGCTTCGGCAATTTTGTAACTGTCAGCCAGTTTTTGCTGCACGATGTATGAAACAAAGGGTATTTTATTTTTTATTGATGCAGCTTGCGCATCGACTGCACTGCTTTCGTCGATAATACCATCTTGTACCAGTTTTCGCGCAAGACCACCAAGTTGTATCTTTGCGTTAGGAGTTGCCATTGATCACTTTAAACCCTGAAATAATTATCATTATAAATTGTTAACTTTAATCTGCCGCAGTATTTAAACTGGCAACCTCGGCCAA
>JALXDW010000354.1 GCA_027070385.1 Chromatiales bacterium | reverse complement strand
GGTTAGCAACATGTTTTCACGATAATCAATAGGAACGACAATAAGACTGGGACCTTGTTCGTTAAATGCGGCTTCCAGCTCTGATACTAAATCACGACTGTTCTTTACATGGTGACCATGCCAACCAAATGCACTGGCCAGTTCCAACCAGTTCGGATTGTTAAAAGACAGATCAGTATGATGGCCAAATTCATTTTGTTGTTTCCATGCAATCAGACCATAGGTATTGTCTTCCCAAACCATTACTACGATATTTGATTCAAGTCGTTTAGCCGTTTCCATTTCCTGTACATTCATCATGAAACCAGCATCACCACAAATCGATAAAATATTTCTGTCAGGGTAGACAATATCAGCAGCGATAGCACCGGGTAATGCAAACCCCATAGAACAGAACCCGTTTGGAATTAAACAGGTATTGGGTTCATGACATTGGTAGTGACGAGCTATCCACATTTTATGCGCACCCACGTCGGATAATAAAATATCATTTGCTCCCATTACCTGACGCACATCCCACAATACCTTCTGGGGTCGGATAAGACCTTCGGTATCGTCATCGAAATGTGTTTTCAAATCCTTTTGCATTGTTTCTCGTGTGGCTAACTGTTGGCTAAAATCAAAGCCAAAGTCTTTTATCTTGTCAAAACGTTCATTCATCATCCATAACGTATGTGCAAGGTCACCGATAACTTCGGTTTCCGGATGATAATATTCATCAATTTCTGTTGGTAAAAAGTCAGCGTGGATAATTGTTTTATCTTTATTGTGGTTCCATAAAGTAGGGTGGTATTCCACCATGTCATAGCCAAGTGTAATAATTAGATCGGCATGGTCTAGTGCGCAAGCAATCACATCCTTTGCCTGTAATCCAATGGTATACAGGCAATAATCTTTATCCATATCAACACAACCCTTTGCCATAAAGGTACTGATAACACCAATACCTGTTTTTTCACAAAGTTTTCTGAGTTGTTTACTGGCACGTTTACGAATACAACCATTACCGGCAATGATAATGGGGCGTTTAGCTTTTAGAATTTGATCAACCGCTTGATTCAAGATTTTATCATCTGCAACCGGACGACGGAATCGAAGGGGATTAAGTGGCATTGAATCTGTATTAATTTTGGCAATATCCTCCGGCAATTCAATATGACAGGCTCCCGGTTTTTCTGTTCGCGCCAGTCTAACGGCTTTTCGAACAATTTCCGGAATACTGTTGGGGTGTAGAATTGTTTGCGCCCATTTTGTAACCGGTTCAAACATTTTGACCACATCCATTATCTGATGAGATTCTTTATGTAAACGGGTTGAAGCACCCTGACCAGTCAGCACCAGCATGGGGGAACGGTCCATATTAGAATCCGCAACACCAGTGATTAAGTTTGTTGCACCCGGTCCCAATGTACCCAAACACCCGGCTGGATTACCCGTAAGTCGGCCATATACTTCTGCCATAAAGGCGGCACCTTGTTCATGTCGCGTGAGAATGAATTTAATCTTTTGGGATTGTTCCAGTGAAATCATAAAGTCGGCATTTTCTTCACCGGGGATCCCGAAAATGTATTCAATACCTTCTTCTTCAAGACATTTAACAAATAAATCTGATGCTTTCATTGTTTCTAAACTCCGTTTGTCCATAAATTTGAGTCAAAAAGATCACCCAACCTATACCTTATATATAACGGCAAAAAATGGCATTACATTATTAAAAATATCGAAAAATTAAAAATAATGGCTTTTAATGAGTATTTTGCAGCTGCAAATTGACTAATCCGGTCAATTTAGCTTCTAAAATCAGTTGTTGGGCACCAACAACAAGTTGTGATACTCGCAATTTTAGTTGATTCAAATGAATCTTAAACTGAGAATTTTTCTGTTGGGAATATAATTCTTTTTTCAGCATGGTCAGAGTTTGCTTAATTGTATCACTTAAATCAAATTGTGCTTTTTCTTCTATTAATTTGTTGATTCTGGTTTTAAAAACATAGGTAATTGCATTGAGTAGTGCGTTATTGAATTCTCTTGAAAATGAAACTCGCGTTAAACTTAATCTTGTTCCTGATTTGTTAAGCGTGGGTTTGGATACCAGGAATAATTTCCCGGTTGTTTTAAGTAATTTGCCATTCACATCCGCCTTAAATTTGACCCCAATCACAATTTTATTATTAGAAGGGTAGATATAAACTTCTTTTACATGAATATTAATATCACCTACATCTGTTTTCTGCTTAAATGATTTACCTGTTAGCGCTTTGTTGAGTTGTTCTTTGATCAGCTTGTAGTTAACATAAACAGGTAGAACCAGTTTAAATACCGGTTGCCCCGCTTTTATCTTTGTCAGTTTTGGTTGCCCTAATTCAGGCAATTTTATTTTTGAACCCAGATGTACAGCTGTTGTAATTTTTATCCCAACCGCAAACTCTACAAATTGTGCTGTATAATGTATATCACTGAACACGGCATGCTTTGGAATAATGACCACATTAACAGGCTCATTAATGGGTAATTTGTCTAAAGGGATTGCATAGGCTTTCCATGCTTTAGCTACTTTATCTTTTAATTTTAAACTGGTTAATGCGCTATTTATATACTGAGGCATTTCTTTTAATTTTTTTGCAATATATTTATCCGCTTGTTTAGTAAAAGTAATATACTTACCACGTATTATTTCAATGCGTGGCGGTGTATTCCATGTATGTTGAACATCCGCATTAACATATGCAGCCCAGTTTTTCTGTAATCCCAAATCAAGAATAACCGTAACGGTGATACTTGCATCCACATTTTTATTGGATAATCCAAGTTTTTTGGCTGTTTTCCCCCTTAAACCTACTTCCCCAAAAATTTTTACAGGGGCAGTTACTTTCAGTTTTTGTTGTGTACTACCTTCATTAGTGAAACGTGTCACCTGTACATTACCGGTTTGCTTAATATGCAGTAAACCTTCATACGAAGATGAGCAGGGAATACGCACAGTTTTTTTAATAGGCCCCAGCTTTACTTCCTTGTCCACGCTGCAATCAATAGTGCCTTTTAAGGGTACTGTTTCAAAATCCTGGAGCCCTTTTTGAATTGCAGACTGTATCAATGAATAGGGTATTTTAATTGTTGATACAATATGACTGTCAGTTGTTTTAAATTTATAAGATTGCGTGGAGTGAGGTGGTTCTTTAGCCAGAGCACTTAAATCCGTCTGCTCTTTACTGCATCCGTTTAATAAAATTAAAATAATAATAAATAAAAAATTCAGTCTGTTTTTTTTCATGGCTAAAAAGTCGAATTGAATATGGTTAAACAAGCAGATTGACAGCGTTTTTAATTTTTTCTTTACTGGTATAAAAATGGGCAGAAAACCGAATACCATCTCCACGTTGTGCACAAATAATTTTGTTAGAGCATAAATGTGAAAATAATTCACTACTGGGTATTTTTTTATGTTTAAAACTCACTATACCGGCATATTGTCCCTTGTTCTGAGGCGTAATGATTTCAATGGCCTTGTTTTTATTTAATAATGAAAATAAATAATTGGTATTATCCAAAAGACGTTGTTCAATGATGTTCATGTTTATTTGTAATAGCAGTGCTATACTGGCATCCATAGCATGAATACCCAGCATATTAGGGCTGCCACACTCAAACCGTCTTCCGCTTTCAGCAATCTCCCATTGTGTTGCATTAAAATTATACATGTCTTCTGTCATGTGCCAGCCAAATTCATTGATTTTTATTTCAGAACGTATTTCAGCATTACAATAGAAGAGAGCGAGGCCTTCGGGAGCCAGCATCCATTTGTGACCATCCGCCATCACAAAATCAGCCTGTATTTTTTGTACATCAAACTGCAAGGCTCCAATGGTTTGAATGGCATCGACACAGAAAAGTATATTGCGTTGTCGACAGGCATTGCCAAGTTTGACCAGATCCAGTGTTATCCCTGTACTGTATTGCGTTGAGCTGATAGCTAATAACTTGGTCTTGCTGTCACACGCTGCAATAAGTGCATCTTCTGGATTATTTTTTAGGCTTACCTGTTTAAGTTCAACTTTTTTATTTTTTAATGACTCCCAAACAATACGGTTTGATGGAAATTCTTCATCGCTTGTTACAATATTATCATTGGCTTGCCAGGGCAGGCCGTATGCAACCATTGATAATGCTTCGGATGTATTTTTTACCAGTGCAATATCATCGGCTGATGCAGCATTAATAAGTAAAGCCAGGTTAGAGCGTAAACGGTTTTCTACTTCTGTCCATTCAGGATAATAAGTTGCACCATAGGTGTTGTTTTCAACTGCAAATTTGTTGACAGCTTTGGTTGTTGATAGTGGCCATGGAGAAACAGCGGCATGGTTGAGGTAGGTGATCTCGCCAGAAAGATTAAACTCTGTCTGTATCAGTGAATCGATATCCATTTATACAGACAGAGTTGATTAAGGCCGATTAATAACGTCGTTGAATTTTTGGTTTATCAAAATAAAATTTAACACCCAGTTGCAGCGAAGAAAGATCAATAGCGGTTGAATCAACATATTGGATATAGGCGAGGCTGACCGATGTTGATTTTGAACCATAAAAGTCAATGCCAACGCCATAGGCCGGGCCACCTTTTGTGGTTTCATAATTTACAGCTGAACTGGTTTCCTTTATTTGCGCATAACCTGCACCGGCCAATGCATAAACAGTCAGATGATCATAACGTAAATTGAAGCGTGCACCGGCAAAAGCCATGTAGTCAATTTTTGCAGTGTAGTTGGTTGTATCTT
This sequence comes from Chromatiales bacterium, assembly GCA_027070385.1. Lineage (GTDB taxonomy): Bacteria > Pseudomonadota > Gammaproteobacteria > UBA6429 > Thiohalophilaceae > SZUA-37. Next base: position 10,030 of record JALXDW010000354.1, on the reverse strand, counting down.
CATTCGTTGTGGTGCTGCCAAGATGTCCCTCGAACCCAATCCAGTTATTAAGATCGTAACCAAATTTAACCAAACCGCCATCCATATCCGAATCAGCACTGGTGTTTGTACCGAAAGTATTGACAGTTTTTAATGTATTTTTTGCGTAATCAATTTCAAAATACATATGTGAATTTTCAGCAAGCGCCTGGCCGGTAAATATTGCTGAAAGAGTGATGATCGTTAGAATTCTGCTTAAAGACATTATATAGACCTCAATTAACATAAAAATTTACTTACTCCTGAGCATATGCCAAGAAATACGATTTGTAAAGGAAAAAACCTAATGTTTACAATGGCATGAGTAGTATATTTAAACCAGTTTACACTTTTTATGTTTTAACTTATTAATTAGTCGTCTCTCTTTAAGTATTTGATATTCAACATTATTATATGTTTCTTGCAGAAAACTTGACACTGTTCTTTAGTACGGGGTTTATCCTTTGTGACATAAATGACATTAAGAGGTGTTCTGTAAATGCGTTGGATTCTAAGTTTATTTGATAAAACCGGTGCGCTTGGCGTATTCACTGCCACGATGGGTTGCGCATCCTGCTTCCCGGCATTGGGTTCGTTTGGTGCTGCGATTGGGCTGGGTTTTCTGCATCAATATGAAAGTCTGTTTTTAAACACGCTACTGCCTGTTTTTGCCGTCTTTGCGCTTGGTGCGAATATATTTGCCTATTTTTCACACAGAATCATTTATCGTGCAGTGGCTGGCGTTGCGGGTCCGACCATGGTTTTATTGACGATGTTCCCATTATGGGCTTATGACTGGAGTACCTATTTACTCTATGCCGGTATTGCCTTAATGCTGTTTGTTTCTATCTGGGATATTTTTTCACCACCTCGCAAGCATTGCAGCACCTCCGTGCAAACAATAAATTCATAGAAAGGGAACCATTATGACACAACTTACTATTATTATTACTGGCATGACTTGCGACCATTGTGCAAAAACAGCAGAAGATGCCTTAAACGCACTTGATGGTATTGAAGCAACTGTTTCATTTGAGGATGGTCGGGCAACCATCACAACGGATGGTTCGACCGATACAATGCAAATCCTGCAAGCCATTGAAGCAGTTGGCTATAAAGGAACAATACAGGTTAAAGATGAAATAACCTCAACATCTAAAGATAATCTGCATATCGCGATTGTTGGCACGGGTTCAGGTGCTTTTGCTGCAGCGATTAAAGCCGTTGAGCGGGGTGCAACTGTGACTATAATAGAAGGTGCAAAAGATATTGGCGGAACCTGTGTTAATATTGGTTGCGTCCCTTCAAAGATTTTTATACGCGGAGCCCATATTGCCCATTTGCAGGCTCATCATCGTATTGATGGTATCCCTTTAAATACACCGAAAATAAATCGTAAAGCAATGATGGCTCAACAACAACAATGGGTTGAAAAATTGCGCTATGCCAAGTATGAAAGTATTCTGGAAACTAACCCGGGCATTAAACTGCTTCGTGGTATGGCCCGTTTCAAAGATACAAGTACACTTATAGTTAAAGATACTGAAGGTAAAGAACAAGAAGTGAAGGCTGATCGCATATTATTAGCCACAGGAGCAAGTGCATCTGTACCTGATATACAAGGGTTAAAAGCAACACCTTTCTGGACATCGACGGAGGCATTGGTTGCCGATACAGTACCAGAACATTTAGTCGTACTTGGTGCGTCAGTGGTTGCATTAGAACTGGCACAGGCATTTCGCCACATTGGAGCTAAAGTAACGGTGTTAGCCCGCTCGACGCTACTGTCAAAAGAAGATCCTGATATTGGCAAAGATTTAACTAAGGTATTTGAAGACGAGGGGATAAAGGTCATGTTAAATACCTCTCCGGATTTTGTTGGATATGATGGACAACAGTTTACAATTAAGACAAACAACGGTGAAGTAAAAGGTGATCGGTTATTGGTTGCAACCGGACGTTCAGCCAATACTGCAGCACTGGATTTGGACAAGGTTGGTATTAAAACCAGTCATAGTGGTGCAATTATTATTGATGATCATATGCGTACTAATATTGAAAATATTTACGCTGCTGGTGATTGTACCAATCAACCGCAATTTGTTTATGTAGCAGCAGCAGCAGGTACACGAGCAGCACGCAATATGACCGGTGATGATATCGCAATAGATTTAACGGTTATGCCAGCGGTGGTATTTACCGAACCACAAGTTGCAACGGTTGGTTATACAGAACAACAAGCCAAGGAGCAAGGATTGGATGTCGATAGCCGAAAGCTGGATCTTGAAAACGTACCACGTGCATTGGCAAACATGGATACACGGGGATTTATCAAACTTGTAGCCGAAAAGGACAGCGGTCGTATTGTTGGCTGCCAGGTGTTAGCGAATGAAGGTGGTGAAATTATTCAAACCGTTGTGTTAGCTATTCGAAATAAAATGACCATAGAAGATTTATCGGATCAATTATTCCCATACTTAACCATGGTAGAAGGATTAAAACTTACCGCACAAACATTTAGCAAAGACGTGAAGCAGCTATCTTGCTGTGCAGGTTGATGTAGCACTACTCATAAATTGTGTGATTCATAGACATCGTTTCACTATAATGGATCGTAAATTCAACTTGTAAGGCAACTCATAATGAATTGATTTGAGGGTAAGCTGCTATATTATTACTAATATGCCATTTTTATTAAATTAGCTAGGGATAATCAGCTGTCTTACAGTTGTCATTAACGGCCTCGATTTGTAGCGTTGTATGATTAATCTCGAATTGATCATGTAATAGTGTTTCGAGCTGTTCTCGTAATATTGATGCCTTACTCAATAATTGATCATCAACAGTGATATGACCTTCAAAATGAATATCATTTTCAGCCACTGCCCACAGATGAATATGGTGGATATTATATACGTTTACATGTTCACGAATGACCTGTCTTATCTCATCTATATTTAATTCTGGAGGGGCTGCCAGCATAAAAATGCCGAGTGTCCGCCATAAAATTTGCATGCTTTCTTTTAGAACATAAATTCCAATCAGTACAGTTAATAGTGGGTCGATCCAGTAAATATCAAAAAATATAATGGCTAGTCCACCTAGTATTACACCAACACTGGAGATAGCATCAGAGAAAAGATGTAAATAAGCCGCACGCAGGTTCATACTTTCTTTTGAGCCGCGATAGAGTAACCATGTGCCTAAAATATTAGCGACAAGGCCAACCGTAGCAACGATGGTCATGATGTTGCCGGCAATTGGTTCCGGGTTATGGTATCTACTCCATGCTTCTATAAACAGGTATATGCTAATTGCGACTAATGCACCTGCATTAATGACAGCGGCTAATACTTCGGCACGCTTTAGTCCAAAAGTATAGTGATCATTACGTGGCAAGCTACGAAGTTTGATTGCAATCCATGCGATGATTACTGCAATACCGTCACTGAAATTATGCAATGCATCAGATAAAAGTGACAGGCTGCCGGACATTAAGCCACCGAGGATTTCGGTGATAGTAATAGTGAAATTTAATGCGACAACTATTGCAAGTCGTTTGCCGGATTCAGGAACAGAATGTGAATGATTGTGTGACATCTTATATTTCTTCTTTTAGTTTAATTAACTGGTTTTCAATCTCTTCGGTTGGTAGTAGTCTATCAAACAGTAGTTTATCTTTATAACAGACAGCGATAGCATGTCCGGCATCAATATTTAATGTACGTGGATCTTTATGTTGCCATGATAAGTGTAAATCGGTATCAATTGCACGCGCTGCACAACGCAAACGTTTCTGCATTTTTTCTACCTCGACACCTTTGCCAATGATGTTTAGCTTTATGGTGTGAACATCATCTTTATTATCCATGAGTTGTAACCGCTGATGATCTCGATTAATCTTCAAGGTCATCAAATGGTTTACCTTCACCTTTTTCTTCATGTAATACACCGTCACGTAATCTATATAGACGTTTGAATACAGGAATAATATTTTCATCGTGGGTAACAACAATGATAGCCGTGCCTGACTTTGCAGCCATTTCATGCAGTAGCTGCATGACAGACATGGCACGGTGACTGTCTAGTGGTGCAGTTGGTTCATCGGCAAGGATAATGGGGGGACGGTTTGCCAGTGCGCGGGCAATAGCAACACGCTGTTGTTCACCACCGGATAGTTGTTCGATACGGGCAGCAGCCCGTTCAGTAATATCAAGTATTTCAAGTAGTTCTGCCGCGCGGTCGTATGCTTGTTTATTGGTTTTCCCTTGCAACATGGGTAAGAAAGCAATGTTCTCGGTGGCATCCATAAAGGGAATTAAATAAGGTCGCTGAAAGATAAAGCCGATACGATCACGTCGCAGTGCTCGACGATCACTGTATTGCCAACCATTTTCAAATAGCAGATCACCACCGAGTGTTATACGTCCATCGCTAGGGTCAATGATGGCACCGAGGCATTGTAATAGAGTTGTTTTTCCTGAACCGCTGGGGCCTAGTAAGCCGACGACTTCACCGGGTTGCACTTGCATAGAAGCATCTTTCAGTGCTTGCACGGCAGAGCTGCCACTGCCGTAAGTTTTACTCAGATTTTCGACCAGAATAGCGGGTTGTGTGTTTTTGTTAACGGCTGCTGTTTTTGTTTCAGTCATAATATTAACCCCCAATAGCCGAGCCCGGCGGAATACGTAAAGCCGCACGGATACCGGCAAAGCTCGCCAGTATACAAATGATCATGGTAATCAATAATGCTCGTAAGGTATCGTCCATTAATAATACGATGTGTTTTGGAAACAGTGGAGCCCAATAAGTCACCGCCAGTTTGCCGGTGAGAAAACCGATTAATCCCAAACCAATGGCTTCAAGTAAAATCATGCGTGAGATTAAGCCGTTGCGAGTACCGATTAGTTTAAGTACCGCTATCTCCTTCAGCTTGGTCTGCGTCATCGAATAAATCGTCAGTGCAACGATGGCTGCACTGACGATTGTCAGGATAACCAGAAATAAGCCAATTTGTTTTGATGCCGTGGCAATCAACTGACCAATAAGAATTTCTTCCATCTCATCTTTTGGATAAGCGGTGAGGCGTAACCATTTTTCTATATCATCTGCTACGCGTCTTGGATTGGCACCGGGCATAAGCTGAACCAGCACAGTATTAACCCGGTGGTTGGAGAATAAACTCTGTTCCACTGCATTGAGTAATGCAGGGTTTCCTGTTGGGTTGAGCTTGGGATTTGCTTCGAGTTGTGCGCGGTCTCGAAATACCGCATCGTTATCTTTAAGAAACTGGATTTCCTGAGCATCTTTTAAAGGCAGGAAAAGTATAGGATCACCAGAAGGGGAGCGCATACCTCGGGTTAAACCGACAACTTCGTAATCATGTCGATGTATGGGAATACGATCACCGAGTTTGAAACCGCTACGTTCATCCGCCACCAGTTCATAATGAGATTGCATAACAGGTCGTCCGGCAGTTAGGTGCATTAAGTTCTGTTGTGCATCAATACCTTCGAGCATCACCCGTACGCTATGATTACCATAACTTACCTCAAGGGTAAGATAGGCAACATTGGTTGCCCGGCGTATGCCATTGATCGCAAGGATACCGCGATAGATATCATCGGGCAGTGATGAAGGTTCTGCAAACGGTCCGAGGGTATTTTGCTGGACTACCCAGATATCTGCATCGGCATAACGTAGCAGGGCTTTACCATCATCAACCATGCCACGAAATACACCAGCCATAGTCAGCGTGACACCGATGAGCAACCCCAGACCAATTCCCGTTAAAAGGTAGCGGCCAAAGCTATTTGATACATCGCGATAGGCAAGGCTAATCATGTTATTTAACTTTCAACCGCTGGCCTTCAATTAACGGTTTGCTGGTGTAGCTGACAACAATATCATCGGCTGTTACACCCGATAAAATCTGAATTTTACCATCGAGTGTACGCGTACCTGTTTTGACAACAACGAAGTGAGCTTTGTTATCACGAACAAGCCAGACACCGGTTTTACGTTCATGGTGTTGCAAAGCAGCTGCAGGCAACCACTTAGCTTGTTTAACCACTGGTAGGTATAGGGTGACATTCGCCAGCGTGCCGATAGCAATGCCTTCAGGTATTTGTGTAAATGCCACATCAACCCAGCGTTCTTCAGTAAGATTGTCGGCAATTAATTCAATACGTGCGACCTTGCCAGAGAGTGCTTTATCCTGCTGACTACGAAGATATATTTTTGCAGGCAGTCCAGTGGTAATTGCTGCACTGTCACGTTGTTCTACACGAACCCTTATCCAGAGTGTTGTTGTATCAATAATACGTAATACTGTTGTACCACTAACAATAAGTGATCCGGGTTCGGCTTCACGGGCAGTGACGATACCTGTTGCCGGGCTGATAAGTTGCAGATCATCAAGTTGTGCTTGTATAGCCTTTAGATCATATTTTGTCCGTTGCAGATCATGGCGTGCACCTTCCAGGTTTGCTTCAGCAGCTCGTACCTGTTCGAAAGCGGCAATGGCATCTGTTGCTTTTGCTTCTGCCAGTTCACGACTCACCTGTTTTTTCTTAATCAGGTCACGATAACGTTTATCTTCATGTTTTGCCTGGATATAACGGCTTTTAGCTTCATCAAGTCGTGCTTGAGAAGCTTCAACTAAATGCTCATTTTTCTCAATATTTAATTGAGCACTTTGCAGACGATCTTTCAGATCGACAGGATCCATTTGGCCAAGAAATTGTCCTGCGATTACTTTGTCTCCATGATCGACCAGTAGTTGCTGTAATTTTCCGGTACGTACCGGACCGATGGTGTAACTACGTTGTGCCTCGACAGTACCGACACCAAACAGTGCGGGTTTGAGATCGCTTTGCTTTAACTGAGTGATTTGTACTGTTGTGGGTGCAAGCGGTCCTTTCATTGCAATGAGAGTAATTATGCCAATCAATATAACAACAATGATTATCAAATAAAGCAGGCGGTGATTTATAGTTTTCATATATTATGATGTGTTAGTGTGGTAGTAGTATTTATCATCGTTTAAAGTTCCTGTTCTGGTTTATTGTATATGGGCGATAATCTGGAGTAAACATTCCTTTGAATGCATACTGCTTGCAAAATGATTTATATTTTATCTAATTGATGGATATCGTTTTTGTTATATCCGTCCTCGGGCGTTGCTCAAGTTTCCAGCCTTTTTTATCTGAAACCGGCTTGAAGGCATCGCGATAGATCAAGCGGGCATGAACGCTTACTTTGCCTTGATAATTTTTAGGCAGCATAAATTTAAAGGCGGCATGATCCGGTACTTTTACTTTTAGCGTGGTATCGAAGGCAACACCTTCTGCCCGAAAGCCGCCTACACCGAAAGATCAGCTGAGCCCATAACCATAATAACGATGTCTGTATGCTGCGATATCAGCCAAGCGGCAACAAAAAAGCTTTGCCTTTTACTGTATCTTTGGATGTGTTAGCTATTAAGTATCAGATAGATAGAGGCGTTGATTTACTTCATATTAACTTGTAAATGTAAGAATGCCAACATTCAAAATTAGAAACAACGTCCATATATTTACATACAGAAGATGATGATATGTCTAAACATGATATCAGCAATCAATCTGAAGAGACTAGTATTTAAGAACTTACATTTCTAAAACTACATGAATATATACGAATGATTATCATTTGTTATTGTAGATATGGTTTTTGTTGAAAATTACCTCCAATTTGCATCCTTTCATGATTTGATTCGTCTTCAAGGAAACAAATTTATATAGGATAAAAAAATGCTAAATCTAATACGTGTTTTTATAAGTCTGCTGATATTTCTTCTCGCCTTACCAGCAATGGCAAACAGGAGTTTTCTTGTTGACTCTGTCTGGCTTGAAGAACATATCCATGACTCCAACCTGGTAATTCTCGAAGTACGTTATCATCCGCATCGTTATTATACCGTTGGTCATATACCTGGAGCTGTGCAGGTACAACGTTTTAAAGATCTAGGTAATAATAATGCTAATCCGATTATGAAACTTCCTTCAAAAAATGATTTTCAGGCGCGTTTACGAAACTGGGGGGTTAACAACAATTCAACCATTGTAATTTATGACGATTCAAGTACTGCGTTGGCATCACGTGTTTATTTTCTGCTTGACCTGTTTGGTTACAATATGAAAAAAGTGAAGATGCTTGATGGTGGCACGGTTGAATGGTCTGCATTTAACAGCTTAACACGTGAAAAAACCAGGGTGAAACACGGTAATGTTATCCTGAAAACCACAAATAAAAGCAAAGTCATCCAGTGGACCAATGTGTATGATGATGTTGTTTCACGCCGTGATCCTGATATTGTTTTACTCGATGCCAGACCCTATGATATGTATACAGGTAAAGTTGTTAAGCATTCTATATTAGCAGGGCATATTCCGGGTGCTATTAATATTGTCAGCCTCGAAGGAACATCCGCACAGAAGTGGATAAGCGAAGAAAAATTATCTGTCATGTATCAAACAATACCAAAAAATAAAACCGTATACGTGTATTGCCATGATGGTTTTCGTATGAGCCTTGCCTATGCACAACTTAAAAGCTTAGGTTACAAGGACGTTCGCTTGTATGATGGCGGCTGGTCACATTGGGGAAACCGGTTAACCCTGCCTACTGTGGTAGGTAATAAGCCCTATACAGGTGCATATGAACTATAATAAAAGTTCATAAAGGGTAATTTTAATGAAATGTGTAACCGATGCATGGGATTTATATGAAGACGAGCTGCGTGCTTTTCTGTATAAACAGACAAAGGATTTATCACTCGCTGACGACCTGTTACAGGATGTTTTTGTTAAAGCCCTGTCTGAAAACAGTAAATTTTGCACTTTAGATAACTCCCGTGCATGGTTATACCGGGTTACCAAAAACCGTCTGATAGACTACCACCGAACACACAAGCCACATGATGAAGTCCCGGATAATTTAGCTGAAGACAAGTTAAAATCCGAGCCGGTTGTCAAGCTGTCAAAATGTCTGCCTTCCGCTTTAAATAATCTCTCTGATGAAGACAAGGAAGTAATCCAGTTATGTGATCTTGACGGAATGAACCAGGCAGACTATGCAAAGTTTAAAAACCTCTCCACAGCCGGTGCTAAATCGCGTATTCAACGTGCACGTAAGCGTCTAAAAGAAGAACTTAATATTGCCTGTAAAATAGTTTTTGACGAGCAGGGCAAGGTTTGTTGTTTTGACCCGTCATGCAAGTAAATAACTTACTCTGAAATATTTCTGAAAAATATCTGTTAATACCTGCATCTTTTCTGAGGTGGGTTCGTCTTCTTTAATATATAACAAATTTATCTATTGGAGTTTTCAATATGTTTGAAGCCTTTGCCAGCTTGCTTGTATACCAATGGTTAGGTCTGGAACCGTCCAGCCATACCGGTGCCGCTATACATTTTTTTATAATGGATACAACCAAGATATTTTTCCTGTTGTTTGTCATTATTTATATTATGGGGCTTTTACGTGCCATGCTTAGCCCGGAACGGGTTCGTGACTATGTGCGTGGGAAACCACGTTGGTTGGCGCGCATACTTGCAATACTTCTTGGTGCAGTAACACCGTTTTGTTCCTGTTCGTCGGTACCGTTGTTTATCGGTTTTGTCGAAGCAGGTATTCCGCTGGGTGTCACTTTTTCTTTTTTAATTGCCAGCCCGATGATTAATGAAGTTGCTGCCGTTATTCTGGTTGGCATCCTTGGCTGGAAACTCGCTGCACTTTATATCGGGGCAGGGCTGTTAGTTGCCTACATAGGTGGCGCAATTATGGAACGCTTTAAGCCTGAAAAATGGGTTGAAGACTATGTATGGAAAATCCAGATGGGCGAAACCCAGATTGCAAAGCCCGATACTTCATTAGCCGGGCGACATAACTTTGCTATAGGTGAAGTTAAACAAATAATCGGACGAATCTGGAAATGGGTTTTTGCAGGTGTTGCATTGGGCGCAGTATT
>JALXDW010000353.1 GCA_027070385.1 Chromatiales bacterium | reverse complement strand
ACCATATGACGAACATTCTGGTTTGCTTTAACCTCAAGACCACCTGCGGCCAATGCTTCATTGGTTTCTTTCATCAATTCTTCATCGGCATTTAAACGTTCTTTGGTTTCACGTGTTGCCAACCAACATGCAGCACAGGTTGCCACAATATCCTGATCAGGGCTTGCCTGTTCGGATAAAGCCATGTTACGCGCACTGAGTGCCAAACGAGGTAATTCACCACCTTCAGCATAACCAATGGACGCTGCACAACAATTCCAGTCCGGAATAGTATTAAGCTGTATGTCTAGAACATCACACATCGTTTCAACCGATGTCTGGTAGTTAGAACCCGATGCTGCTTTTTGAGATGAGCAGCCAGGGTAAAATGAATATTCTTTTTTCGCCATGTCTTGCTCTCCTAGTCAAACTTCTTCATTTTGGCGTCTTCAATTTCACGCGCTTTTTTCAAAATCGAATGTAAACCACTGGTATCTTTAATACCGTGACCACCTAACATTTCCATTGGCGACATACGTTTTGTTTTAATCATGCTCAGGCCTAAAGGCATTGCTTTAATCGCAACTTTAATACCATTCACAAAGCCATTCATAAAATACAACGCCACACCCAATTTAAGTTCGTTCACACGACCTTTCTTGGTTAAGTTGTTCCAGAACATAGTCGCGAACTTGCGAGTGGGTTGATTTTTAGGTGCTAAACCTAAACGGTGTGCGTAGTTAGCAAGACCGTGCATGATATGTGTAATAGGCAGCTCACGTGGACAACGCGCAATACAGTTGTAGCATGAAGTACACATCCACATCGCGTCACTGGATAAAACTTCCTCCCGCTTACCGGCACGAATCATCATAAAGATTTTTTGTGGAGTATGTTCCCATGCATTACCCAATGGGCAAGAGCCTGCACACACACCGCACTGCATGCACATTTTAACCCAGGCACCTTCTTCTACGTTTGCTTCAACTTCCTTGAGGAAGTTATTACGATAATAATTAATAGCATCTGTACTCATGGCTTCCTCCTAGAATTTAAACGGACTTAAACCGATTTTTTCAATCGTTTCAGCCATGTCATTGATTAATTGTGGCGCACGTTCAATATCGGTAATCGCGATCTCGTACGTTTCAACGCGTTCAGGCTCCAGTGCAAGTGACTGCAAGGTATCGTCCACTTTACTCATCCGAATCTGTGCAATTTCAGAACCCTTAACAAAGTGACACTGATAGTTTTCACCCTTCTGGCAACCCATCAATATCACACCGTCGTAACCGGAGTTCATCGCATCGGTAATCCAGATAAGGTTGACCGAACCCAGACAACGAACCGGAATAATACGTGCGTAAGCACTGTATTCCACTTTATTCATTGCGGCCATATCAAGTGCAGGGTAAGCATCGTTTTCACAGGCTAGCACTAAAATACGTGGTTTTTCCTCAAATTCATCAGGAATATCGATATTTTTCAGCTGTTGGCCTACCGAATCAACCGAGTAGTTTTCAAATGAAATCACTCGAACCGGACAAGCTCCCATGCAAGTACCGCAACGACGGCAACGTGCTTCATTGAATTGAGGGAAACGTTGTTCGTCTTCATCAATCGCACCGAAAGGACATTCCACTGTACAACGTTTACACTGAGTGCAACCTTCACGACGGAATGACGGGTAACTTAAATCACCTGAACGCGGATGAGCGGCACGACCTTTACCGGCATTTTCAATTTCCTGTAATGCTTTCATGGTGGCGCCCACCGCATCTTCGATCGCCTGTGCACCGTCCATTGGACGACGAACCGGACCGCAGGTATAAATACCGGTACGGCGAGTTTCATAAGGGAAACAAATAAAGTGTGAGTCACTAAAGCCTTTGGTTAACTGCGGAATGTCTTTACCCTGACGGTAATCCAGATTAAGAATCGAATCCACATTCACCGTAAACTGACCAGGCTCATCTTGAGCAACTTCGTCAATGTTTACACCACTGTTTGGAATCATTCCCGTCGCAAGTACAACCAGGTCTGCCAGCTCTTCGGTATCTTCATCAAGAATAAGATCCTTGAACTTAACTTCAAGTTTGTCACCATTTTGAACAACTTCGGCTATTTCACCTTTCGTGAAAGTAACCCCATTACGCTGACCGGCACGGTAAAAATCTTCACCACCAACGCCCGGGGTACGCAAATCGGTATAAATAATATTGGTGTCAATATCCGGATTCTGTTCTTTAAAGTATAAAGCCTGTTTAATTGACGTTTGGCAACAATGCCCGGAGCAATAATCCAGATGCCCTTCTTTATCACTGCGTTGACCCGCACACTGGACAAATACCACACTGCTAATATCTTTGCCGTCTTTGGTTTTAATCGCACCATTAGCTGCAAGTGCCATTTCATCCAGCTCAGCCTGTGTCACAACATTGGATGATTTACCATAACCCAGCTCAGGCAACTGGTTTGCATCATATTCTTTGTAACCTGTTGCTTGGACAATCGCACCAAAGTTCTCTGTGGTGGTCGAACCGCTTTCTGTTGAAATATCAGCAGAAAAACGACCTGGCGCACCGGATGTTTTCGTCAATGTTGAATTCAGGTGTACGGTAATATTGTTGTCCGCTTCAATCGCTGCAATCATATCCGCCACACCGGTATCAGCCGGTGCATCATAAGGTGCCTTCATTGGCAAGCCCTTATACATTTTTGCCGCAGCACCACCCAAGCAACCTGTTTTTTCAACCAGATGAACAGGGTAACCTGTTTTCGATGCTTCGATTGCTGCGGTCATACCGGAAACACCACCACCAACAACAAGCAGTCTTTTGTTATAAACCGCTTCTGCGTTTGGTTTCGGTGTTGCCATAAACTTCACTTCAGTAACGGCCATACGCACATAATCGTCCGCCATTTCCTGTGTGGTCTCTTTTGCTTCGTCGGTATCCGGACGTACCCAGATAACACCTTCACGAATATTACCGCGAGAGATGGCAACGTCTTTAAAATTGAATGCTTCTACTTTAGCTCGACGTGAACAGGCGCAAATCGCAACGTGGGTAACCCCTTCGTTGTCGATATCATCCTGAATCATTTTAATGCCGTCAGCATTACATAAAAAATCATGCTCTTTTGCGATATTGGCTTTGGCATCGCGCGTTGCGATTTGTGCCATTTGCGCTGTATCAACACGGTCGCTAATACCACAACCTTTACATATATACGCAGCTATTTTCTTTTCGTCTGCCATATTCCTAACCCTCCGATCCAGCTACGCGGTTCACAACCTGTATCGCACGCAAGGCACTGGCGGTTGCGCTTTGAACTGCGCGGTTTACATCTAATGCATCTGTCGAACAACCGGCTGCAAAAATACCACCGTTTGATTCGTCCTGTTCGATATAGCCATTTTCGTTTACAACGACTTTAACCGGGAAGTCACTGACACTGGGTTCCATACCAATGGCAAGTACAACCAGATCATGTTCGTTTTCATAACGATGATAACCTTCCGTATCCACACCTTTAAGAATCGGGTTACCGTTCTCTTTATTTTCGTCAATACGTGCCACTTTTGACTTGGTAAAAGTAACGTTTGGATTGGCTTTTACTTTTTGGTGAAAATCGTCAATACGGTCAATCGCACGAATATCTATATAATAGATAGTGGACTTGCCTTCATCGCCATAGGCATCTTCAACATAGTGCGTTTGTTTGAGTGACGCCATGCAGCAGATACGTGAACAATGTTTCAAGTGATTGCGGTCACGTGAACCGGCGCATTGAATAAAAGCCACATTCTTCGCTTCTGCATTATCACTTGGACGTAATAATTTACCACCCGTTGGTCCATGCGGGTCTGCCATGCGTTCAAATTCAACCGACGTAATCACATTCTGTATACGGTCATAACCGTAAGGCTGAATTTTAGCGGCATCATAAGGTGTCCAGCCCGTTGCCCAGATGACAGCTCCAACCGTTAAGGTTGTTTCTTCTTCGACCATATCAAGATCAATCGCATCAAATTTGCAGGCTTCTTTCGCCTGGGTTGCATCCGGTGTACCAATAATGGCCGGGTCCAGAACATAACGTTGAGGATGCGCCATTGCACTTGGCAAATAAGCCCCTTTACGTTTGTTTAAATTGTAATTATGTTCATTATCAAATTCGGCTTCGACAGCATCGGCACAGGCACCACATGCTGTACAATTTTCGTTAACATAGCGCGGTGCGGTTTTTAGTGTCACGCTGTAGTTACCTTCATCACCCTCAACTGCGGACACTTCCGTCATTGTTAAAAGGCGAATGTTGGGGTTCATTTTCAATCGACGTTGATTGATTTCCATCCCGCAGGTTGGGTGACACATTTTAGGGAAATATTTGTAGAGTTTACCTACTCGCCCTCCCACAGAGGGTGATTTTTCCACCAAAATAACTTGCTTACCGTATTCAGCCGCTTCTAGCGCAGCGGTCATCCCGCTAATTCCGCCGCCCACAACTAAAATGGTCTCATTTGTAGCGATTATATCCGCCATCGACTCAGCTCCTAAACTATAC
>JALXDW010000352.1 GCA_027070385.1 Chromatiales bacterium | reverse complement strand
TCCTTACACTGTTTTTGCTGATCCCGCTAAGTAGTTGCGCAAAAGACGGCAAAACATTGGATGATATTCTGGCGCTTGAAAATAAACCGGCCGGCGTGGTCATCGAAATTGTGACCTGGGATGGCGACAACCTGGAATGGGCATTGCCTCGCGCTAAAGAGTATATTCAACAACTACGTGACAAATTTCCTAAACTATCGATTGCAATCGTTACCCATGGTGCAGAACAGTTTGCTTTAACCAAAGAGAATCAACAGGATAAAAAAGAAATACACCAACTGGTTAAATCTTTAGGTAATGATGATGTACCGGTGCATGTCTGTGAAACGTTTGCAGGCTGGCGTGGACTAACCGCAGAAGATTTTCCTGATTATGTTAACGTAGCAGCGGCCGGGCCGGCACAAATTAATGACTATATTGCTATCGGTTATGAACTTATAGTGATTGATGATGAATAATTCCAGCAAATCATTCAGTAAACAATTATTTTAGCCGCAGCACTGTTGCCATCTCGTTATTAAATGTTTTCACACAATTACGACCACGTTTTTTTGCTTCATACATTGCAATATCCACCTTGTGTAAAATATTTCTGACATCCAGTTCATCCGATAATATTTCACTATAAACGCCGATACTCACTGTTACCTGCAAATGAATATTGCGCCAGATAATATCTAGGTCTTCAATCGCCTGCCGAATCTGGTTTGCTCTGGACATGGCAACCCGCCGATCACAACACAACCTTAGTGCGAACTCATCACCCGCATAACGTGCAACAACATCCCCTTTACGCATAAAGTATTCCAGTTTACGCGCAACCTGTGTTAACACCTCATCCCCGGCTGCATGGCCGTATGAATCATTAATGGCCTTAAAATTATCAATATCAAACAGCAAGATAGAAATATGATCCAGATCCTTGTTTTGACGGGACAAGATATCCGCAAGGTCCATTTCAAAATAGCGCCGGTTTACCAGGGATGTCAGAAAATCACTTTTAACCGTTTCCCGTAATTTGCTGTTTGCTGCACGTAATTGTTTGGTTGCATCATTGACTTTGTATTGTAAATTTCTGTTTAAGTCAGCCACTTCATCCCGGCTTTTTTGCAAACCACGCACCAATGATTTAATTGTATAACCTAACTGCCTCGCTTCACGTGGCTCGAAATCTGACGGGTACGCTATATCGCCATTTAAGTTATTATCCAATAATGCCTGACTGGTTTTAGCCAAACGGTTAATTGGTCGGGTAATCCAGCCAGAAACAAGAATACCAAAAAGAACCGCTACCAATAATCCCAGGCTGCCCCATAAATAATTTGAGAACATAAACTGGTTAACCTGCGCGGCCACCTCGCTTTTGGGTTGTGGCACCATAATTCCCCAACCTATTCCCGGTACGGACGCATAACCGGCTACCATGTCCTGTTTAACAAAGGATGAATAAAATTCTGTCGCCCCGGTCTTACCTGCCATCATTGCCTGAACAATGGGCCAGCTACTGAGATCTTTCATTTCCGTCATCCATTCCGGATTAGGATGAGCAATAACCCGTCCATTCTGATCAACAATCGCTGAATGACCACGCTTGCCAAACTTTATCTGTTTGCGTAATTTTTCGATCAAGCTAACACGTAACTCAGCCAATAACATTCCTCTTAATCTGCCATCAGCATTAAAAACCGGCATGCCCATAATCAGAGTAGGTTTTAGATTAAACGGACTGGGTTTAATCCCCGAAATATATTGCTTTTCTGTTTGCCGTACAAACAGAAAACAACGTTCAGTTGAAAAAATATAAGGCGATATTATTTTATTATTATCGCCATCAAAGACATCAGCGGCTACTTTATAAGCCAGCATTTTTCCGCTGACATCCACATAAGCAATGGAGGCAAAGCCTTTTAACTTATCCACCGTCGTATCCATAACCACTTTTAATTGTGGTTGATGACTGATAACCGGTTGAATAGTCGCGGCTAAAAGACTCAATGCAGAAAAATGATCGTTGACGTAAATCTCGATAGGGGAAGCTAAATTTTCGGCAAGTAACTGATGTTTCTCATGAATTTCACGCCAACCACTTTCCCATGCGGTTTTGTTTAAATGGATAGCCAACAAACTGATAGGTAAAAGAGCCGTTACAATCATAGCGAAGACCAGCAAACGATTGACCGGCTGAGACAGAATGCGTTGGAACAACATGATTTAACTCCAAAAAACTCACAAAATGTGATGCAGTTCACACTATACCGGTAAATATGGTTATTTAATAGCCAACTTACACGCTATACATATATTTCACTCTAACTATTCATTTTAATATATTGATTTATTAAGTAATTACAGCAAACCCCCTTTACCATATTTAAAGCAAGGGTATAGTGCATTAAGCAACCAATAATACGATTGCTATGATGAACAAGCCCAACGCAAAAAACTTTTGCAACATATCAGCGGGCAAACGATGTGCGCAACGCGCCCCCCAGGGTGCCAATAAAATACTGAATAACCCCACTGCCACAAAAGCTGGCAGATAAACAAAACCAATACTGTATTGAGGCAAGTTCAAATGCCCGGCTCCTGCCCACATAAATGCTAGCGTACCGGCAACTGCAATCGGAAATCCCAATGCAGCCGATGTTGCTATCGCTTTTTGAATGGACAAGCCACTCCAGCGAAAAAAAGGAACACTTAATGTGCCCCCACCAATGCCCACCAAAGCAGAAACAATACTGATCACCATTGCCACACCGGTCAAACCGATAAATCCCGGTAATTTATTCAAATGTGGATTTGTTTTAAGGTTAAATAGAAGTTTAAAGGCAACAAAAATTTCAAAGACAGCAAAAATTGTTTTTAGCAGCTCCGCTTTTAAATTTTTTGCCAACAATGCACCCAGTAAAGCCCCTGCAAAAATCCCGACAACCATACGTCTGACTGCCACCCACTGTACCGCATCATGTGCATGGTGTGCCCGTGCTGACGAAATGGAGGTTAATATAATAGTAGAAAGCGATGTACCTATCGCAATGTGTATACTGACATCAGCAGGAAAACCTTGCAGAGAAAAACAATACATTAAAGCCGGTACAATGATCAGTCCACCACCAACACCAAATAAACCGGCAAGAAAACCCGCGACTATTCCGCTCAGTGCATACAAAAAAATAATCGACGAACTCAAGTACTGTTACCAATGAGTCAACAACAATCGACCATACACTATTCGCATGGGTTTTCTATTTTATCCAGACCGTCTTGGCATTAACAAACTCTTTAATACCATGATGCGATAGCTCACGACCGAAACCGGAACGTTTGATACCGCCAAAGGGCAAACGTGCATCACTTTTTACAAAGCCATTCACAAAACTGCAACCCGCTTGTAGTTTTAATGCCAATGCCTCGCCTCTTTTGGTATTTTGTGTCCAGACGCTACTGCCCAAACCAAACACGGAGCTGTTTGCAACCTGTAAGGCTTCAGCCTCATCTTTCACACGAATGACAATGGCAACCGGACCAAACAGCTCTTCATTGTATGCACGCATACCTTCTTTAACCTTGTCCAGAATAGAAGCCTTGTAATAAGCTCCGGGAATATCAATCGGCTCACAACCGGTAACGGCCACCGCTCCCGCGGCAATGGAATCCATGACTTGCTGATGTAATTCATTGCGCAAATCTTCTCTTGCCATCGGTGCCAACGTGGTTGCCTCATCCATTGGGTCTCCGTGCTGCAAGGCTTCCACAGCTTCTTTAAACCGACTGATAAATTCTTCAGCAATCGCTTCCACAATAATAAAGCGTTTGGCAGCAATACAGCTTTGTCCTGTATTCAGGTAGCGGGAAATAACAGCCGACCGAACTGTTAAATCCAGGTCAGCATCGTCAAGGACAATAAAGGCATCCGAGCCACCTAATTCCAGTACTGACTTTTTCAGTACATTCGCAGCCGTTGAAGCCACCTGTCGCCCGGCCGGTTCACTGCCCGTTAGCGTTACAGCATGAACACGATCATCCTCAATCACTTGCTTCACTTGCGAGGCACGAATCATTAAGGTTTTAAACACCCCGACCGGTGCGCCCGCTTTAGCAAAAACTTCTTCAATCGCCAATGCACATTGGGGAACGTTGGATGCATGTTTTAAAACAGCAGTATTACCCGCAACCAGTGCCGGTGCGGCAAATCGAAACACCTGCCAAAATGGAAAGTTCCAGGGCATAACTGCCAATACTGTCCCCAATGGCTGATAGGCTACATAACTTTTACCCGCATCCGATTCGATAATTTCATCGGCTAAAAATTCTGCACCATGTTGTGCATAATAATCACAAACCGTTGCACACTTCTCAACTTCTGCTTTTGCGTCATTGATGAGCTTACCCATTTCCTCTGTGATAATGGCCGCATACCTGTCTTTATTATCACGCAATATTTTGCCGGCTTTTGCAACAATTTGTGCGCGTTCATCCAGAGCTTGTTGTGCCCATGCAGGTGTCACTGCGGCAACTGCTGTCAATGCTGCCTCTATTTCAGTTTCATCCCATGCCGGAATTGATTTGATTTTTTTACCCGTTGCAGGATTAATC
>JALXDW010000351.1:3266-4599 GCA_027070385.1 Chromatiales bacterium | reverse complement strand
CACGGATTGACCCGGTTGGAGCTTGTGTTGGTATGCGGGGTTCACGGGTACAGGCCGTTTCGAATGAACTTGCCGGTGAACGAATTGATATTGTGTTATGGGATGAGAATCAGGCGCAGTTTGTTATCAATGCCATGTCACCGGCAGAAGTTTTATCCATTGTGGTTGATGAAGATTCTGAATCCATGGATATTGCAGTCGCTGAAGAGCAGCTGTCACAAGCCATTGGTCGTGGCGGACAAAATGTGAAATTGGCGAGTGAATTAACCGGTTGGACACTTAATGTGATGTCGGAAGCAGACGCTGAAGAAAAAGGTGAAGCGGAGGCCGAGCGTATTCAAAAGCTGTTTATGGATCAACTGGACGTTGATGAAGAAGTTGCTGTTATTCTGGCACAGGAAGGTTTTTCTACGATTGACGAAATCGCTTATGTTCCGATTGATGAAATGATGCAAATCGAAGAATTCGACGAAGATATGGTCAATGAATTACGTGGTCGAGCAAATGATGTATTACTGACCCGCGCAATTTCAAAAGAAGAAGATTTGAATATTGAGCCTGCAGATGACCTCAAGGAAATGGAAGGGATGGAACTTCCACTGGCTTATAAGCTGGCAAAACAAGGTGTCGTGACGATGGAAGATCTGGCAGAGCAATCTGTTGATGAGTTAATGGAAGTGGACGATATGGATGAGGAACTGGCTGCACAGTTAATTATGACAGCACGTAAACCCTGGTTTGAAGAAACCGAACATAAAGAATCATAAGTTTCACTGGGAATCGGTTGGCAAGCGGTTAAACAAAATCAGGTTTGGATTTGACCTGAAAGTATTAAAATTTAATATTTAACGAATAGTTAATTAAGGTAAAAAATAAATGGCTGATGTAACTGTCAAACAATTTGCTGAAGTGGTTGGAATAAGCATTGATAAATTGCTTGAACAATTTAAGGATGCAGGAATCAAAATTTCAGATGCTGAGGCGATGGTTAGTGATGCAGAAAAAATGGAATTGTTAACTTTTTTACGAACTAAACACGGGAAAGAAGCCGAAGCTAAAAAAGTGGAAAAACCCAGGGCAAAAGTAACATTAAGCCGTCGTTCCACTTCAGAGCTTAAACAAACCGGTTCTCGTAGTAAAACATCCAAATCTGTCACCGTTGAAGTGCGCAAGAAACGCACCTATAGCAAACGGCCAACGGTGGAGTCGGATGAATCTGCTGCCGATAAACTTGCAGAATTGCAGGCGCAACGTGAACAGTTGGAAGCAGAACAAAAACGTCAACATGATGCCAATATTCGTTTAAAAGAAGAGCAGGCATCATCACTCCTGG
>JALXDW010000351.1:0-3256 GCA_027070385.1 Chromatiales bacterium | reverse complement strand
CTCCTGGCAGTAGAAGAAGAAAAGAAAAAGCGTGAAGCAGAAAAGAAAAAGCGTGAAGAAGAAGCCAAATTAGAAGCTGAAAAGCCGGCTGCTGTTCAGAAAGAAACAGTCGCTGCGGTTCCAGAAACAAAACCCAAGCGTGAAAAACCGGCCAAAGAAAAGGATGTGGGTGGCCGGGATGGAGCGGATCACCGTAAAACAAAATACGGTCGTAAAGAATTGCATGTTGCCGGTGAAGGAACAGGTAAACGCAAACGCAAGCAAAAGGCATCGCGTGGTACCCCCAAATCTGACGGTGGCGAACACGGTTTCCAGAAACCGGTTGATCCGGTTGTTTATGAAGTTGAACTTCCGGAGACAATCACCGTAGCAAATCTGGCACAAAAAATGTCAGTTAAAGCAGCAGAAGTCATTAAAGCAATGATGAACCTGGGATCGATGGTAACCATCAACCAGGTACTTGATCAGGAAACAGCAACCATCGTTGTTGAGGAAATGGGGCATAAGGTTAAACTGATTAATGACGACGCGATTGAAGAAGAGATCCTGGAGACTGAAACTGCGGGTGAGGCTGTTAAGCGCGCACCTGTTGTAACGATCATGGGGCATGTTGATCACGGTAAAACATCGTTACTGGACTATATTCGTGAGACAAAAGTAACATCGGGTGAGGCCGGTGGTATTACTCAACATATCGGTGCTTATAGTGTGCATACTCAAAATGGTGATATTACTTTTTTAGACACACCGGGCCACGCAGCTTTTACTGCTATGCGTTCACGTGGAGCAAAAGCAACCGATATTGTTGTGCTGGTGGTCGCTGCGGATGATGGCGTTATGCCACAAACGAAGGAAGCCATTCAACACGCTCGAGCCGCTGAAGTACCACTTATTGTTGCTGTGAATAAAATGGACAAGCCCGAAGCAGATCCTGAACGGGTTAAAAATGAATTATCACAAAATGATGTCATCCCTGAAGACTGGGGTGGCGATACGATTATGATCAATGTTTCTGCGCATACCGGTGAAGGTGTGGACGAATTACTGGAAGCAATCGTGCTACAGGCAGAAATGCTTGAACTTAAAGCGGTAGTTGAAGGAGCGGCTCGTGGTGTTGTTGTCGAAGCACGTCTGGACAAAGGTCGTGGTCCGGTTGCAACTGTATTGATTCAACGCGGCACTTTAAAGAAAGGCGATATTTTACTGGCAGGTCTGGAATATGGTCGAGTGCGAGCCATTATTAATGATAAAGGTGAATCGCTTGAAAGTGCCGGACCGTCTATGCCGGTTGAAGTACTGGGTCTGTCCGGTACACCTTCTGCCGGTGATGAAGCCACCGTTGTTGAAAATGAACGCAAGGCACGTGAAGTTGCGGTATTCCGTCAAAGTAAGTCTCGTGAAGTGAAACTTGCGCGCCAGCAAGCAGCTAAACTTGAAAATATGTTCTCACAAATGGAAGAGGGTGATGTGAGTACAGTGAACATTGTCCTTAAAGCAGATGTGCAAGGTTCGGTAGAAGCCATTGTTGATGCCTTGTTAAAACTGTCTACTGAAGAAGTAAAGGTTAAAATTGTTGCAAGTGGAGTCGGTGGTATTAATGAATCCGATGCAAATTTGGCCGTTGCGTCAAATGCCATTGTTATTGGATTCAATGTGCGCGCCGATGCCGTTGCAAAACGTATTCTGGATGAAGAAGAAATTGATTTACGTTATTACAGTGTTATCTATGATTTAATTGATGAAGTAAAAAGTGCAATGTCAGGTATGTTGGCACCCGAATTTAAAGAAGAAATTATTGGTTTGGCTGAAGTACGAGACGTATTCCGTTCACCAAAATTTGGTTTGATTGCCGGTTGTATGGTTGTTGAAGGAAACATTAAACGTAATAACCCGATTCGTGTATTGCGTGATAACGTAGTTATTTATGAAGGTGAACTTGAATCGTTACGTCGTTTTAAAGATGATGTGAATGAAGTGAAGCAGGGTACCGAATGTGGTATTGGTGTTAAAAATTACAATGATGTAAAAGAAGGCGATCAAATCGAAGTATTTGAACGTGTTGAAGTGAAGCGTGAACTTTAATTATTTCATAACTACCATCCTACTATTTTTAATATTTGTAATGCCTTATGCCAAAAGATTTTAGTCGAGCCCGTCGCGTTGGTGAACAAATTCAGCGAGAAATTGCTGATATGCTTCACAGTGAATCCAAAGATCCCCGTTTTAAATTACTGACCATTTCGGGCGTTGAGGTGGCTAATGACCTTGCGTATGCCAAAGTGTTTTTCACTCTGTTAGATGATTCTCTCGATATTGATAATGTACAACAAGCCTTAACCAAAGCCAGTGGCTTTATGCGTAAGCAGTTGGCCAAAAGAATGTCACTGCGTATCGTGCCTAATTTACGCTTTATTTATGATAAGAGTATTGCTTATGGTGCCAGCTTGTCCCATTTAATTGATGATGCAATCGAAGCTGACAAGGCAAAACATATTGGTGAAGATAATGACATTGATGAATCTGATAAGCGTGGTGATGATTAATGGCACGTAAACGTAAAGGCCGTGCAGTTCACGGTATTATTTTATTAGATAAACCAGCTGGCCTTTCTTCCAATGCCGCATTGCAACAGGTCAAGCGTTTGTTTAATGCGCAAAAGGCCGGACATACCGGCAGTCTGGATCCATTGGCGACAGGTTTATTACCGTTATGTCTTGGTGAAGCCACCAAGATTACCAGTTACCTTCTGGATGCGGATAAAAAATACCAAGGGATAGCCAAATTGGGTGTGCGAACCAACACCGCTGACGCTGAAGGCGATATATTGCAAACCCGGGCTGTGCCTGTTTTATCGGATAGCACCATTGAAATGGCGCTGGATTCTTTTCGTGGTGAAATTTCGCAAATTCCACCGATGCACTCAGCTTTAAAGCTCAACGGCAAACCCTTGTATGAATTAGCCCGACAGGGTATTGAGGTTGAACGTCAACCGCGTCATGTCACAATTTATGATCTTAAAAAAGGGAAATTTGATAACGATGAGCTGGAGTTGTTTGTTCACTGTTCCAAAGGCACTTATATTCGCACTTTAGTTGAAGATTTGGGTGAAATTCTCGAATGTGGTGCCCATTTAAAATCGTTAAGACGTACAGCAACAGGGCCTTTTGATATTAGCCAGGCCATCAGCCTGGATAAGCTGATAGCACTGGCTGAAGAAGGTTTTGATGCACTGGATGCGCATTTAATGCCCATGCAT
>JALXDW010000350.1 GCA_027070385.1 Chromatiales bacterium | reverse complement strand
CTTTTGGGTTGGCTTTTCTTCAACCGGATTTTCTTCGGTTGGCTTATTCATTTCTATTTCAACAGTCGGCTCATCAATAGCGGTGTTTTTAGGGATGGTATCCAGGACCCGTTCAATCGATGCAAAAATATCTTCTATCTCACCGGTGCCTTTGACAGTACGAAGTTTACCCTGACCACGATAATAATCGATTAACGGTGCTGTTTGTTCTTCGTATACTTTTAAACGTTTTGAAATCGTTTCTTCATTATCATCTGCACGCTGTAATAATTTACCGCCACATTTGTCACATTGACCGTCAATCCGTGGTGGTGACGTATATAAATTATACATCTGGCCACATGATTCACAGGTGCGTCGCCCTGTTAAGCGTTTCATCAGTACATCAAAATCAACATCAATGAACAAACTTACTTGCAAGGGTTTACCCATTTCGTGCAGCATAATGTCCAATGCTTCGGCTTGCATAATGTTGCGCGGAAAACCATCTAAAATAAAACCATTTTGGGCATCATCTTTTTCCAGTCGTTCCTGTATCATACCTAACACAATGGAATCGGAAACCAGTTGCCCCGCATCCATTGCAGCCTTCGCTTCAATTCCCAGCGAAGTACCCGCTGCAACCGCTTCACGTAATAAGTCACCGGTTGAAATCTGTGGAATATTATATTTTTCGACGAGCAACTTAGCTTGCGTCCCCTTACCGCCGCCTGGCGCTCCGATCAGTACTATTCTCATTGTTTTTCACTCCAAATTGGCTTTTATTCAGTTTTTTTTAAAATCTGCATTGCGGCAAAATAATGCCCAATAGTACGAATTAAATTAATCTTTGTATTGGCGTAAGTCAATGAGGTATATCAAAAAATAGAGTAAAGAAATTTCAACTTCAGCCGATTCTATTAGCTTCTACTTGGCGATTAATGCTGTATAGCGGCTATCATTGGATTTAAGTGGTAATATTAACCGTATATTAGCATTTCCTTTTATAGTGGGTAATGCTAAAATCGCCCGCTTTCGCCCCCTGTTATTACGTTGTTAGTACTTTTTCGAGGCAAACTATGAATCTAGATCGCGTTAGTTCCGGTAAAAACGTTCCTGAAGAAATCAATGTTATTATTGAGATCCCTTCTCACAGTGACCCGGTTAAATATGAAGTGGATAAAGAAACCGGTGCCATGTTTGTGGATCGTTTTATGAATACAGCCATGTATTATCCCTGCAACTACGGCTATATCCCGCATACGTTATCGGATGATGGTGATCCTGCGGATGTGTTGGTAATTACGCCTATTCCGGTGATCAGTGGTTCGGTTGTTAAATGCCGTTTAATCGGTATGTTGAAAATGACCGATGAAGCCGGTGAAGATGCCAAATTACTTGCCGTGCCTGTTTCCAAGCTTTGCAAGTTATATAAAGATGTCAAAACTCATAAAGATGTACCGGGCATGTTACTCGACCAGATTTCACACTTTTTTGAGCATTACAAAGACCTCGAAGATGGTAAATGGGTTAAAATTGAAGGCTGGGTCGATGCTGATGCGGCTAAAGCCGAGGTATTGGCCTCGATTGAACGCTTCCAGAATGCGCCTGAAAAACCCTGCTTCTAGGAAAGAAGGCTGTTAAATGAAAGTTTGTATCGTATCCGACAGCCACGATAACCGCTTTTTGCTTAAAAAAGCGGTTGAACACGCTATATCACAGGGTGCCGAAGCGGTATTGCATTGTGGTGATATTGTCGCCCCCACAACCTTGCGGATTTTGTTACCTTTGGGGCTGGATATTCATGTTATCCATGGCAACAATACCGGTGACACTTTCAATATGGCGATGTTGGCAGCCAAATCAGATAATCAACTGCATTATCATGGTCAGGATGCCGGTATTACTTTAGCCGATCGCAAGATATTTTTAGTCCACTACCCCCACTATGCCCAGGCAATGAGTACAACAGGTGACTGGGATCTGGTGTGCTGTGGCCACGATCACTGTGCAAGTGTGCAACTGATTGATACGGTAAAGCAAACACAAACAACCATGATTAATCCCGGTACAGTCGGTGGTGTCGGTGCAGAACCCACTTATGTGATGGGTGATTTAAACTCAATGGAATTTGAAATTATTCATGTGCCGGTCGATGATGAACTGGCTTATAACCAACCGCACGTTACGCCGCACTAGTCATTTCGCTTATTTCTTCCGGCTTGCCAAGTGCATAGCCCTGCGCATAGTTAATACCCATTTTACGAACACATTCGAGTATCTCTTCGGACTCAATGAATTCGGCAACCGTTTTGATTCCCATAAATTGCCCAATCTGGTGGATTGATTTGACCAGATTAAAATCTTTTTCATCTTTTAGAATGCTAACAATAAAGCTGCCATCAATTTTCAGGTAATCCACCGGCAGTGTTTTCAGATAGGTAAATGAACTGAGGCCGCTGCCAAAATCATCAAGACTGAATTTACAACCACGAGCCCGTAAGGTTGAAATAAATGTTTGAGCAACATTAAAGTTACTGATCAATGCCGTTTCGGTTATCTCAAAACATATTTTTGAATAAGCTATTTTTGTTTCCTTGAACAACACCAGAACTTCATCAAGAAATGTTTTATCACCCAATGTTTGCCCGGAAAGGTTGATACTGCAATGTGATTCTTCTGACAAATTTGAATTTTTTATCAGAAAAAATGTTTTTTTGACAACCCAGCGATCGATGACCGGCATTAAATGATATTGTTCGGCAACGGGCAAGAAGTGAACCGGGGCAATGACTTCACCCTTTTTACTGATCATACGAATAAGCACTTCACAATGGTTATACTCGTCTTTACCATCTATATTGATAATCGGTTGTTTGAATAACTTGAAACGTTCTTCTTCTATTGCACTTTGCAGTTGTTGCAAGCGGGATATATGGCCGTGACGTTCAACTGATAAAGTATCTTTATCGGAATAAATGTAAAAATGGTTACGCCCTTTGTTTTTGGCAACATAACAGGCTGATTCGGCTGCACTCAATACACTCGCTATATCCCGTGTATTTGCTGTTAACATGGCTATTCCAACACAAACATTCAGTTCATATAAATTGGAGTTCCATTCAAAGCGGTTCTCAATAAATTTCTTGATAATTTCTTTTGCGGCCTGTTCAACTTTATTAAGATCAACATTCTCAATAAGCACACTGAAGTCGGAATGATCGATACGGGTTACACTGTCTTTTTTGCCTGCAACAGATTCCAGAATACTGGATGCTTGTATCAGTACTTCATCTTTGGCATCAAGACCACCACTGTCAGTCAGCAGTTTTAACTGATCCAAATCCAGACTGATATTAAGCACTGCATGTTCGTCATTACTGTTGCGGGCTGACTCAAACAGACTTGCAATTCTTTTTTCAAAACCAAAGCGATTAATCAGGCTTGTCAATGGGTCGTGCGTTGCCTGATAGCTTAACTCTTCTTCCATTTGCCGCAGCTCAGTGATATCCCTAAGTACCAGCACTGCACCGGTGGTTGTTTGATTTCGGCTTTTCAGCGGTGAAACAGTGACATCAAAACAACGGGTTTCACCACCTGAATTTTTTATGTACTGTTCTGTAAAAACCAGTGTTTTTTGCTGCTTGATACATTCCTTTACCAGTGTATGCAGCGGTGGTGAATAGTTGTCATTCAAGCCACAATCAATACAAAAAACCGTTTTTAGTTTTTTATTTTTGAGCTGTTTATGCGATTTACCTATCAGCTGTTCTGCTGCTACATTAACAAACTGAATAAATCCTGATTTATCCGTTGTTATAACCCCGTCCGCAATGGATTCCAGTGTTACCTGGGCTCGTTCTTTTTGTTTAAACAGCTTGGCTTCCATTCGCTCCCGTTCACTGACATCCTGAATAAAAGCATAAACAAATTGTTTGCCTCCAAAGTCTATCAATTTAGCATTCATTTCCAGAAATAATTCTTTACCCTGGTGACTATAATTAAAAATATAATGGCTCTGCTTTTGTTTAAGTAACCCGTCCCAAAAAACAGAAAAAGCTTTATGCTTTGACGGACTCAGGAGTTCACTGAAATTTTTCGGTGCTGTACCTTGTTGAAAATGGAATATGTCCTGAAAAGCAGTGTTTACCTCATGTAACTGGCCATTGACGTCCGTTAGCATGAAGGCATCATGTGTTGAATTGAGAAAAACCTGGTTACGCTGCATTTGCTCGGTTAATTGCCGCTCGGAACCTAACAAACGTTTGAACAAAGGTGCAATAGAGATAATAGCGATTAAAATGCAGGCTGAGATAATCAGAGCAACAATTTCAGTCTGTAAATTTTGGTTAACGTCCGGATAGGCCTGTATTGCATAATACAAACTGATACTGCGGCGCACGGCCATCAGGAAAATAGCACCGGACAACATGACCCAGGCCAGTTTACCACCAATTTCTTTTATTAAGCTCAGCGCAAAATAAACAGATATAAACTGAATACAGACCGATACAAGAAGTACAACAATAACTACCATTAAAACCTCTTAGCAAAACTTATGGGGATTTAAGTTTCTAAAAGTAATTTATCGTCCTTGTTTTTCGTTTTTTGTACCTGTTATGAAAAACCTCTTCATCTCAAGTTTTGATT
>JALXDW010000349.1 GCA_027070385.1 Chromatiales bacterium | reverse complement strand
GCTGTTGCAGCCACCTGCAAACGCTGTTCAAGTTCCTTTACCAACAGCATCAATACTTTATCGTGTATACGTTCGGCCAGATAATGGTAATAATTCATGTTACAGTTAACGGCTGTATGCAAACTGCTGCGACCACTGTCCTGAAAGTCCAGCCATGCAATGATTGGCAAATCAAACTGACATTGATCCACAAGAACCCAACAGTCTTCTTCAAGTATCAATGCCATTTGTTTTAATTGTGGCAATGCAATACGAAGGGGTAACGTTAAATGTAAACGTGCACGACGCCATAAATTATACAATGAAGCATCAATTTGGTCTGTTCTGGCTGCATAAACGGGCATATCATGAATACGCGTTACCATTAATGTCACACCTCCGATTTCAACCGGTTAAATTTGCAAATAACAAGGGTAATTGCTCAGGCAAACGATCAACATGATCAACCACAGTGTAATTGCTTTCACCAAAAATACGTTTTACATAACTATCTGCATGAGGATCCAACGTTAAACAATAAGTCAACACACCACTTGAATAAAGTTCTTCAACCGCTTTTTTTGTGTCATAACGCAAGTGTTGTGGATCTTGCTCATCAATATCAGCTGGTTCACCATCGGTTACCAGTAAAACCAGCTTTCTGCGTTCAGGTTGTTTCATCAAGTGATACCCTGCATGTCGGAGTGCCGCCCCCATTCGAGTTGAAAGTCCACCCTTCATACCAGCAAGCCGTGCTTTGGCTTCATCATCGTAATGTTGATTAAAATCTTTAAAGCGATAGTACTGAACATCGTGCCGACCATCAGAAGCAAAACCATGCAGTGCAAAAGGGTCACCAATACCTTCGATTGCAGTCGCCACCAATGTTGCGGCTTCTCGAGTAAGTTGTAGTACCGTTTTATCCGAATCCCCTATCGACTCATTAGTTGATTCGGACAAGTCCAGTAAAACAACCACTGCCAGGTCCCGTGTTTTTAAAACATTACGCATGGTAATGCGTGGATTAGGCTGTTTACCCATACGAATTGAAATCATTGCATCAACGGCAGCGTTGATATCCACTTCATCGCCATCTTCCATACCACGTTGTCGTTGTACACCCGAAGGGGCCAATAAATCGATAATTTGCCGAATACGATGTGCAATGGGTTTATGTTCCGTTAATATCTTATCGATATCTTCCGGATTACCTTTTGGCTGACGGCGTTCATAAACGGTTGCCCAGTCAGGTCGATGCAACTGTATCTGGTAATCCCATTCCTGATAATGAAAAGGATCAGAGACCGGCTCTTTGCCCCAGACTTCATTAAAACTTTTTGCATTATCGGTTAAGTCATCTTCATAAACACGCATCAATTCAGAGCAAGTCCAGATTTCCTGTGCATCATCACCCGCCAGTTCACAGTCCACTTCATGTGCCATCATTAAGGGGCTTACCTGCCGACGCACCTGCCGCTGACTGGCTGCGATATAATCAAAGCCGCTCTCCCAGTTAATATCGTCATAATGCCAGATAATACGATTATCATCTCGATAAGGAATACGATAACGCTCCAATATACGCAAACTTGGCACGGCTTTACGCCCGACAAATATATTATAAAGCTCGATACCCATTAACCATGAAAAATGATTGTCATCCTGATTTGCTGCAATTTCAGCATGGAACTTTTTAGCGAAATTATTTATTTGTTCATCATCTCCTGTGACACAACTATCGAGTAATTGCAAAGCAAGCTTTTCAAGTACAGGCAGGGTTTCGTGTTCAACATCACCTTCATACTCCACTTCCATTAAAGCGCGCCAGAGTGTTTTCAGGCCAGGGAAATTTTTAGCAGCTTTATATTCAATGCGTGCATCTTCGAGTAATCCGACAAAAAACATTTGTGCGGGGCTGAGTTGTTCTGCTGACATTGATGCACGGGTATACATCATATGAGCGACCATATGTGCAGCAGTTGCACGATACAGTTCCAACCCGGCAATTCCATTTACGTCATCAAGAGCATCGGGGAGATATAAAATTCTGTTTTCTACATACGGTCTAAAATCTGTATAGTCTGCACCGGTTGGACGTAGAAAAAAATCACGTCCCCATAAAGCACGCAGATAAAAATTAAGTTTACGCTGCACCTTTACAAACAAAACACCGCGACGTTCTTTTTCAAGCATCGCCCGACTATCCGCAGATTCCAGATTGAAATACGAGGTAAGATTATTAAAGTCACGACGATAAGCCTGCGCACCAAAGTTTGCCCAACGACGCAGCCCGCTTAAAGTTAATTTGGACAATAACTCATCCATATGATTTAACATCGGACGTAAACCGCGTGCTGCGGTAGATGCCAACTGGTGAATAAGCGTTAAATAACCACGCACTAATTGCGCATCTCCCAGCCGTTTTGCAACCGTTGGTAAATTTGCGAACAACAGCATAATCACTTCACCGGATGTCATCGAGGACACTTTCATTGCGGCCGTAATACAGTCTGGAATAATATCTTCACCACACTCCTTGGCAACCAGAGGCATTTCCTGCAAATAGGTGATAACCAGATCATGGCCACGTCCCAGGTTACATAAGGCTTTGGCACCATCGAGATAATCAGTTAAACCCGCTGGCGACATAATACGCGCAGCTTCATGAAAGGTGCTGTCGATAACATCTTTTACTTCCGGTGCAACCTGCTCCAGAAATTCGGCATAATCTTCAAGTTTAATGGATGACATAACAGGGTACTCTGCAAGTACAACTTAAATGATAAGCGGTTACTTTTATCAACCTAAAAACGTCTGCACGGCTGCATTTAAAGTATCCCGCATATCGGGGTCGTCAGTGAGCGGTGTCACCATTGTTATGCTACACGCTGCTTCTGCACTCACGCCTTTATTGATTAATTGTCCGGCATACACCAGCAATCGTGTTGAAATACCTTCATCCAAACCATGGCCTTTCAGGTTTCTGGCCCGATGTGCTATCTGCACCAGTTTTTCTGCTACGTCTTTATCAACGCCTGACTCTTTGGTAACAATCGCAACTTCCAATTCTGTATCGGGATAGTCGAAATCAAGTCCACCAAAACGCTGTTTGGTCGATTGTTTAAGATCTTTCATTAAACTTTGGTAACCCGGGTTATAGGAAATAACCAGTTGGAAGTCTGGATGTGCCTCGATCAACTCACCTTTTTTATCCAGAGGTAAAGAGCGACGATGATCAGTTAACGGATGAATCACAACCGTGGTATCCTGACGCGCTTCAACCACTTCATCAAGGTAACAAATTGCACCAATACGGGCTGCCGTTGTCAATGGGCCGTCTTGCCATTTAGTGCCGTCTTTATCCAACAGGAAACGGCCAACCAAATCGGAAGCTGTCATATCTTCGTTGCACGCGACGGTAATCAATGGGCGTTTTAATTTCCAGGCCATGTACTCAACAAAGCGTGACTTACCACAACCTGTTGGACCTTTTAGCATCATTGGCATACGCACATGATAGGCTGCCTCATAATAGTCCACTTCATTACCCACGGCTTCATAATAAGGCTTGTCTTTAATTATATATTGCTTTGGATCGACCACTGTATCAGACATAATCATACTCACTGTGCTTAATGTAATATTTTAACGTTACTATTGTTCATCATCGGTTTCATGTTCACCAGACCAACCCGCTGCTCTGGCTTTTGCTATTGCCTGTTCATGAATTTTCTGATGGCGTTTTGCTAAATCTTCAGGTAACTGGCTAACCATACAACCATACTTATCCCATTCGGCATTCACTTTTTGTAATAAAGCATCAATCCCGGCCAGGTTCCAACCTTCACAAGTTTCGCTTTGATCGATTAAATCAAAAACCCAGGCATCACGAATTATTTTCCCGATACTGGTCATACCACCATTGATGTCATTATTAATGCCAATGTATCTGTCTGGTTTACTCATAAGACTTACAACCTGTAAATATTAATTTTATATTTTTCGCTGGTGTTTTTTTAGTTACAAGTTAAGTCTATATATCTAATTCAACACCAACGAAAAAAATAACCATCTAACAATTTATATTATTCATAAGGGGTGTCAGTTCAAGATGAAAAATGTGTACTTACAAATGTAAGTAAACATTTTTTAACACTGAAATGACACCCGTCATGGGTGAGATAAATCGTTATACGGTTTTGCCGCGATAGATCACCATAGATGCACCAGCCGACTGTGCAAAGTTATCAAAGCCCAATAATCGAACGTGATTATCAGGGTGTGCAGCATGACAGGCTTCAACTTCTTTAAGAATGGCATCAACATCCGTTTCACCAAACATAGGCAGTTTCCACATATACCAGTAATGGCCATTTGCATTTTCCGGCTCTGTATGTTCAATACCGGGGTTCCAGCCTTTACTTACAATGTATTCAATTTGCTGACGAATCTGCTCTGCAGTCATCGCTGGCAAATATGAAAATGTTTCAAACTTACGGCTTGAGGCATCACTCAAACTTGATTCATAATCTTGCATTTTATTGCTCCAAATTTTTATACAAATGTTGTTAGTTTGCAGGACGCATTACTGCGCCCTGCTTGCATCAACAACAAGGATTTATTTATGTGATACGTCTAACTTATCAACAGTATCAAATTCAAACTTGATTTC
>JALXDW010000348.1 GCA_027070385.1 Chromatiales bacterium | reverse complement strand
GAATTGAAGATGCTATCAAGATAGCATCCGCTGAAGATCGTTCTCATGCCTTACTGTACATGGATCTGGATCAATTCAAAATTGTCAACGATACCTGTGGCCACTTCGCGGGTGATGAACTGCTGAAACAATTAACAACAATGTTAAAAAACAAAGTCAGAGACACCGACACACTGGCACGATTAGGTGGCGATGAATTTGGTTTGTTATTAATGAACTGTGATCTGGAACGCGCAGAAATTATTGCAGAAAATTTACGAAAACTGATTAAAGGTTTTCATTTTGAATGGGACGAACGACTGTTTGAAATATCAGTCAGCATTGGTGTTGTCCCCATTACACCCGACATTGAAACAATTGCAGAAGTACTCAGCGCAGCCGATGTTGCCTGTTACATTGCCAAAGAAAAAGGTCGCAATCGGGTACATATTCATATTGCAAATGATGTAGAACATGATCAGCGCCAGGGTGAAATGCAGCTGGTCTCGGATATTTCAACCGCCATTGAAGAAAACCGTTTTACCCTGTATTTCCAACGGATAAAACCGTCACAAACCGAATCAGATGTGACTCATCACCATGAGTTGCTGATTAGAATGATAGGGAAAAACGGGGAAATTATTGCTCCGTTAAAATTTATCACCGCTGCTGAACGCTTTCACCTGATGGAACAAATTGATCGCTGGGTTATTAATGAAACACTCGATGTTATTGTTAAAAATCAGCAACAATTACAACACGATTCCTTTGCCATTAATCTTTCCGGGCAATCGGTTAGCTCCAAAGAATTTGTCCGTTTTCTGGTTAATAAAATAAACCATACCGGTGTTAATGCCAAAAATCTGTGTTTCGAAATAACCGAAACCGCTGCTATCGCTAATTTAAAAAATGCCTCATTTTTAATATCTGAACTGAAAAAACTGGGCTGCACTTTTTCTCTTGACGACTTTGGTAGCGGATTAAGCTCCTTTGCCTATCTTAAAAACCTGAATGTTGATTATCTTAAAATCGATGGCAGCTTTATAAAAGATGTTTTATCTGACGAAGCCGACGCTGCGATGGTGCAGGCGATTAACCAGGTTGGACATATTATGGGGCTTAAAACCATTGCCGAATATGTGGAAAGTGATGCCATACACCAAACTATCAGCAACATTGGCGTTGATTTTGTACAAGGATTTAGCATTCACAAACCCGAACCACTCGCCAATCTTCTAACAATAAAACTCGGCAATGAAGCATAAAGAACCACGTTATCATTAAGACTAAAATCATTATCTCACTGGCAGCAAAATCTGTTACACCTGAAAAAACCTGATTTTTCAATAAGTTAACAGGGTTGCGCCAGCTTTAAAATTTCACAGCATCGAATTTCCCAAACTAAAGTAAATACGGCTTTGTTCACAAATAAACAGGAATGACTACAGCCGCACTTCATTCTTATCACTTTACTGGTGTTATTATTCAATAGCATCACATTCAGCAATGTCCTCCAAATTCATTTATTCACTCTCCCTTTTTCACCTGCTCAGTGAAAATTCTTTGCTGAAGACAACTAAAAGGACCTAAAGAATCGATGCATAATGGCCGATAAATACCTTGTATAGCAGTATTTTCCGCAGGAGCAACCGATAATGGACTTTGCAACATTGATTGGCTTGATACTCGGTACGGCGGTCATATTGATGGCAATGCTAACGGGTTCCGAGGCTTCCATCTTTATAAACATACCGGGTGTTATGATTGTCCTTGGCGGCACCATTGCATCAACGCTTATCAAATTTTCTATTCGCTCATGCTTTTTTGCTTTCATCCTGGCTCTGAAAAAAACTTTCTGGCAAGCCTGCGATAAACCCACTGACCTAATTGAGCTGGCTAATAGTCTTGTCAAAACGGTTCGTAAACAAAGCCTGATAGCACTGGAAAATATTGAAGTAAAAAATCCTCTTTTAAAAAAAGGCATACAGCTATGCGTTGATGGTTATAAACCAGAGTTCATTCGAAAAGTACTTACCCAAGAAATGAACCAGTCTATTCAACGCCACGAAATGAGTGAAAAAGTATTTAGAGCCATGGGCGATGCAGCGCCCGCCTTTGGTATGATTGGCACGCTGGTTGGGTTAGTACAAATGCTAAGTAACATGCAGGAGCCCAGCTCTATTGGCCCTGCCATGGCCGTTGCATTGCTAACGACATTGTACGGTGCTTTATTTGCCAACCTGTTTGCACTTCCTATTGCCGATAAATTACAAAGCCGTACTAGCGATGAACGTCTTAATAAGTCGCTCATTATTGAAAGCGTGCTCGGTATTCAGCAGGGCATTAACCCGCAGATTCTGAATGAACTGCTTGAAGCTTACCTTCCATCCAACAAACGAATTCATAGCGCTGATACAAACAAAAGCCCATCAGTAAATGACGAGAATACAGGTTAAGTTAATTATTTATTATGAACAATGAAACGCCACCACTGGAATCAAACAAGGTACCTGCATGGATGGTTACCTTCGCTGATTTAATGGCATTAATGATGACCTTTTTTGTACTGCTATATTCATTTTCTAAAATCGATGCGGATAAATACAAATCGGTTGTCGATTCCATGGCAAAAGGGTTTGATGGTGTACAATGGATAAAACGGCATTTACTTGACGATGATATTATCGGCCCTGAACCCGGTGTAATTGCACCACCCATTGATATAACTATCCCCGAAAAAACAAATCAAAAACCTGCAGAACGGCTTCAACAAACAATTACACCACCAGAATTTCAACCTAATCAAAGTGAAATAATTTTTTCCAGAATCAGCCGTGACCTTGAAAAAGAAATTGCTTTGGGACTTTTATATGTCCAAAATAAAGGTGACAGGGTAGTCATACGTTTTCCGGAAAAAGCCTCATTCTCATCAGGAAGCTATTTACTGGTTGAAGACTTTGTACCCATTATCCATCGTATTAGTACCATTTTGCATAACTCGCAAGGGAAAATTATGGTTGCAGGCCATACCGATGACCGCCCAATTTTCACTGAGCGACTTCGCTCTAACTGGGAGCTTTCCAGTTCACGTGCCGTATCCGTTGCACACCGCTTGCTTGAAACCCATCAAATAGACAGAAAACGGGTTGTGGTGGCGGGACATGCAGACACCCAACCACTTGCACCCAATAATTCAGACGTTGAGCGTGCAAAAAATCGCCGAGTTGAAATTATTGTATTCAAATCGTAAATCACTTTAATACAGGTTAAAAACATTATGGCCAGATATACAATACAATCAATCATTGGCCTTGCCGGTGTTTCAGAAAATGAGAATGTGAAAGCTCGGCAAATTGGCCACAAATTTGAAATTCCCATGCTACTAATCGCAATCTGGATTGTTGTTGAATGGTATGCTGAATTAGAGGGTACCGTTCCCCTGGCATATGCATACTATACGGATTTATTTGTATGGTTATTCTTTATCGCCGAAACCGCCACTCTCACATTTCTGGTCGATAACAAATGGTATTATTTACGAACCAACTGGATAAACCTTGTTATTATTTTTATGGGGCTACCAATAATATGGGGAGTAACAACTTATGCAGGCATCCTTCGTTCACTACGCTTATTATTGCTGGCAGCCATTCTTGTTAACCTGTCAGACACCATCAGACAAATCCTGTCACGCAACCATTTAGGCATTACCCTGTTTATCGCTTTAATCATTATTACACTCAGCGGCATCTTAATTGCGGGCATCGATCCCAATATCAGTTCCGTCTGGGATGGTTTATGGTGGGCATGGGTGACAGTGACTACAGTAGGTTATGGTGATATCGTACCAGTTAGTACTTTAGGTAAACTATTTGGCGCACTGCTTATCCTGTTTGGCCTTGGACTATTTTCACTACTCACCGCAAATTTTTCAGCATTCTTTATTTCAAAAGAAGAAAAAAAGGCAAAAGAAATTGAAAAAGAAACCGTACAAAAACTGGATATCATCGAAAAAAGAATTGCTGCTCTTGAAAAAACCATTAACAAATTCATTGAGAAATAATACCCATCTCAATGTCAAAATGCTTTAAACAATAATCATTAGCATATTCCAGTTATTTCAATGTCTTAATCTGGTAACGCGGCAAAGGCTAAAAATGTTACAATATATCTATGACAAAAAATCCTTATTTGCTTGATACAAGTCGCCTGTTATGCCCAATGCCTGTTATCCGAACTCAGGATAAAATTGCAACCCTTAAAACAGGAGATATTTTAAAAGTGACCTGTACCGATCCGGGAGCCCTGAATGATATCCCGGCATGGTGCCGCATTAACGGCCATGACGTCATTGCAACCGATGAGCAAGGCGATGAAATTTTTATTACAATAAAAGTTAACTAAACTTGCACCTTTACTATAAAATATTCAGCTTTTCATTTTCAAAGTAATAATAAACAATGACCCAACTTCAACCAGACAACTCGGGTGTTTCTATTCAGCGTAACGAACGACAGCGCGATACAACACGCATCACCCTGATCGGTGCCGTCATTGATGCCTTGCTTGGATTTTTTAAAATTCTTGTCGGTTATATTTCCTTCTCGCAGGCACTGATAGCCGATGGTATACACTCCCTTTCAGACCTCGCCACTGATGCCATTGTTTTATATGCC
>JALXDW010000347.1 GCA_027070385.1 Chromatiales bacterium | reverse complement strand
GTAAATAATAATATGTTAAACACCCAACAAGTGTTTAATTTAAAATAACACTTAACTTGATATAAAGAAAATAAATGTTACATTCTTTGCTGCGTTTAAAGAGACAACTTGCACTCACGGTAACTTTCAGCTTTATACTGACACCCGTTGTGGCCTATAGTGTTGCCTCTGTTTTTGAAATGCCCACCAATGTTGAATTTTTCTTTACACCTTTCGGCCTGATTCTTGCGAGTATTTGTTTACTGCTGACAACCTGGGTTTTTTACTTCAGTTATAACTTCCTCAATCCTGTTTTTGACTGGCTAAAAAATCAGAACCCGTCTGAAACATTAAATACACCGCTACCTGAAAAATTAAGTGCCCATCTGCATTCATTTACTTCAGCCTACTGGTCCTTTTTTCTGAGTTATATATTGTTTGTCCCCACCATACACTTCTGGTTTATTCAAACACCTTCCGATGCAAGCGCTTACGGCAGTCTATTGCAATTTATGTTGCTAAACCTGGTCATTGCCGTGATTGTTGCTATGCCGGGCTATTTTTTTGCACTGAACCTGTTGGGGACTGTCAGCCGCTATACCGGGCTTAATTATGTACAAGTGAGTATGCGTACCAAAATTCTGTTAATTGGCGGCTTTTTGCCAGTATTAATGACCACGATCTTTTTAAAATATTACTGGTGGAAAACCGGTATTTTACCTACTGAAATATTAATTACCTGGGGTTTGCTGGGCTTTACGGCTTTTATCACCACTTCTATCTTTTTATATGGTTTTAACCAGGCATTATCACCGGTAAAACACATTACCGCTGCCAACCACGGTGCCACCAGTCACGAACGTCTGGCTGAACGTTTAACACCACGTTCTACTGATGAAATGGGATTGCTGGTACAAATGCTGGGTAAGTTGTTCAAACGTTTAGGGGATCAGGAGGCGCATGTTCATGCCATTGTTGAACATGCTGCAGAAGGGATTATTATCCTCAACAGTCATTGCAAAATTGAAACCGTCAATCCTGCTGCTGAACAGCTATTTGGTTTTAATATTGATGAACTCCGTGAAAAAGACTTTACCTGGCTTATTCCATCATTTAACCGAAACATGCAGGAATATATGCAGGGCGAGCATGAAGTTGAGGCGCAACATCGCAACGGCCATATGCTCACCATGTCACTACGCATGACTCAAATGGTCATGGACAAAAAGATTTACTATAACTGCCTTATTTCCGATATTTCCGAACGTAAAGCCACTGAAAAAATGCTGATTCAGGCAGAAGCACGTTACCGTGACCTGGTTGAAACAGCCCATGATTTGGTCTGGAGTATGGATAACAAAGGCCGCTGGACTTATCTTAATAAAGCCGTTTCTAATATTTATGGTTATGAAGCAGATGAAATGTTGTTTAAACATTATTCCGACTACCAACTTCCTGAATCACGTAATCGAGATCTATCCGCTGTCGAAAAGCTGTTAAGCGGCAAAGAAATTGTGGGTTATGAAACCGTCCATGTCAACAAACAGGGGCAACATATTCACCTCAGCTTTAATGCCAAGCCCATGCTCAACCCGGATGGCAGCGTCGCATATATTACCGGTACCGCACGCGACATTACCTCGAAAAAAGCCTATGAAACCGAACTGACCTATCAGGCACAACATGACTCTCTGACCGGATTGTATAACCGGCAATATTTTCAACAGGAACTGGAACGCGTTGTATCACGGGTAGCACGTTCAGCTGCAGACTGTGCTGTTTTTTATATCGATCTGGATCAATTCAAATATGTGAACGATACCGTCGGTCATGCCGCAGGAGACCAATTATTACTTGAAACCACCCAGCTGTTACGCAGCCATATTCGTGAAGGGGATTTACTGGCACGTTTTGGCGGTGATGAATTTACTGTATTACTTTATAATCTGGAACGTGAAGAAGCCTGCACAGTCGCAGAAGGCTTGCGCAAACTGTTTGAAAGTTATCAATTTATTGATAGTGGCAAAGCTTTCAATGTTACCCTGAGCCTTGGCATTACCTGTATCACCAATCACACCACCTCGGCCGAGGAAGTGTTGTCACAAGCAGACATTGCCTGCAACATTGCCAAATCCAATGGCCGCAACCGTGTACATATTGCAGAGCCCGGCAATAATGAAAAAGATGGTCTGGCCAATGATATGGGTTGGGCAAGTCGGGTACGCGATGCCTTTGAAAATGACCACTTCTCGCTGGTATATCAACCTATCATTTCTGTTGCCAGTGGAGCCATCAATGACTATGAAGTTCTACTTCGAATGCAACGTGATGATGGCGACATGATCTTACCCGGCGGTTTTATGCCTGCGGCTGAACGTTTTGGGCTGGTACATAATGTGGATCGCTGGGCAATTACCCGCGCCATCACCCATCTGGATGCACTCACCATTAAACACAAAAAAGAGTTACGTTTTGCGATTAATCTCTCCGGCCGCGCATTTGAAGACAAGGAACTGCTCCCACTCATCCGTGGTTTAATCAATGACTCCAGCCTGTCACCCTCACAACTTACTTTTGAAATTACCGAAACAGCCGCTATTGCCAACCTGCGTGATGCCAGTAAATTTATCGGTAAATTAAAAGACATGGGCTGCGAATTTGCGCTCGATGATTTTGGCTCCGGCTTCTGTTCCTTTAACTATCTGAAGAAACTACCTGTCGATAAACTTAAAATTGATGGCTCGTTCGTGAAAAACCTGGCCGACACCCATGTTGATCAGGCCATGGTGCAATCCATGAACCAGATTGCTCATGCACTCGGCAAAAAAACCATTGCTGAATTTGTTGAAAATGATCAAACCCTGCAATTACTTAAACGCTATGGCATCGACTTTGCCCAAGGCAATTACCTCGGTAAGCCCAGCGCACAAATTTATTCCCCCATGGATTTTCAGGGACTGCAAACAGAAATGGATACTGATGAGTTCGTTTTGAATTAACGGGGTCTAAGCTAGACTCAAATTGGCATATTCCATTACCAACCACTTACTGCCGACCTCTTCAAAATTGATTTGCACCCGTGCATGACGGCCTTCACC
Organism: Chromatiales bacterium; assembly: GCA_027070385.1. GTDB lineage: Bacteria > Pseudomonadota > Gammaproteobacteria > UBA6429 > Thiohalophilaceae > SZUA-37. The sequence continues at coordinate 12,166 of JALXDW010000347.1, read as the reverse complement.
TTCATAATTCATCACCAGACCTTCACCAAAACTGGGGTGCAATACCCGCTGACCTAAACTGATATGAAGACCTGCATCTGTTTGCGGCACTTCAGTATACGGTGATGTCGACTGGCTAACGGCTTGCTGCGCATAACCCGTTACCCTGATTTGGTGCAAATATTCCTGCGGAATTTCTTTTAAAAAACGCGATGGCGTAGGGTAACTGTCTTCACCATAAATGCGACGTTTTTCTGCATAGCTTAAACTTAAATTTTCCATTGCCCGTGTCATCCCCACGTAGCATAAGCGTCGCTCTTCTTCGAGCCGGACGGGATCTTCAGCCGATAAACGGTGCGGGAACAGTCCTTCTTCCACACCACAAATATAAACCTGCTTAAACTCCAGTCCTTTTGCAGAGTGTAACGTCATCAGTTGTACACAGTCGTCCCATTCATCGGCCTGACCTTCACCGGCTTCCAGTGCAGCATGGGATAAAAAGGCCGACAACTCGTCCATATTTTCATCTTCGGTTTGCCAGTCTTCAGCTTCAAAGTTGAGCCCCGCCTGTACCAGTTCCTGCATGTTTTCAATACGCGCCCGACCCCGCTCACCTTTTTCTTTTTCATAGTAAGCTTCCAGACCGGAATGATGCACCACATGTTCTATCTTTTCACTTAATGATAAATCCTGAATAATTTCGGCATGTTCATTGATTAACTCGATAAACGCTTGCAGTGCCGATATTGCACGTGCTGAAAGGCTTTTGTTTTCAATCACGCTGAGTACTGCCTGCCATAATGTCATGTTTTGCTGACGTGCCGTTTCTCGCACCACTTCCAATGTTTTATTACCAATGCCACGCGTCGGTGTGTTTATGATTCGCTCAAAAGCAGGCGCATCATTGCGATTAGTCATTAAACGTAGATAAGCCAGTACATCCCGAATTTCCTGGCGGTCAAAAAAGCGCAGGCCACCGTAAACACGATAAGGCATTGCGGACATGATGAGTGATTCTTCCAGTACCCGCGATTGAGCATTGGAGCGATATAAAATAGCGCATTCACTGCGTTTATAGCCGTCTTTGAGCTTTTCCTGAATGTTGTCGACAATAAAATTAGCTTCATCTATTTCATTAAAAGCAGAATAAACCTGTATCAACTCACCTTCGACATCGTCGGTCCAAAGTTCCTTACCAAGCCGGTCGGTATTATTGGCAATCAAGCCATTCGCTGCTTTTAAAATAGTGCCCGTTGAACGGTAATTTTGTTCCAGCCGGTACATTTCTGCTGGCTTGAAGTCGCGACTGTATTGATGAATATTTTCTATCTTTGCACCACGCCAGCCATAAATGGACTGGTCATCATCACCCACAGCAAATACCCGACCGGTATCACCGGCGAGTAATTTTATCCATTCATATTGAATGGAATTGGTGTCCTGAAATTCATCCACCAGAATATTCTGAAAACGCTGGCGGTAGTGCTGCAAAACGTCCGGCCGTTTTTGCCAGAGCTCTTTGGCACGTAATAGCATTTCGGCAAAATCGATCATGCCTGCGCGCTGACACAAGGCTTCGTATTGCTTGTAAATCTCGATCATTTGCAACAGGTGCAAGTCATCCTTTTGCCCACGGTGCAATGTAATCTGGCCGGCACGTAACCCTTCATCCTTGCGTGCATTGATATACCATTGTGCTTCCTTTGCCGGCCATTGCGAATCATCCAGCCCCATTTCACGGATCAAACGTTTAAGGGTACGGAGTTGATCGTCACTGTCTAAAATCTGAAAATTCTGTGGTAATTCAGCCTCCTGCCAATGCGCCCGCAATAAGCGATGTGCAATACCGTGAAACGTCCCCACCCACATACCGCTAGCCGGAATACCCAGCAGGGTTTCGATACGGCCACGCATTTCTGCCGCTGCTTTATTGGTAAAAGTAACGGCCAGGATACTGAAAGGTGAGATATTTTCTGCATCAATCAACCAGGCAATTCGATGCACGAGTACCCGGGTTTTACCACTGCCTGCACCGGCTAATACCAGCGCATGACCATTGGCATGACAGACGGCTGCACGTTGTGCAGAATTTAACGGGTCTAATATTTTTGATACGTCCATGGAGGCTGAGTATATCAAACTCCCGCCACGCCTTACTAAAATCCGGCCAATAATACCGTTAAATATTTTTCACACAGGCTGCAGTGTCCTTTATTTTTTGCGATACTGGCTGTTATGTATTCCACAAAGCATGGACATTTCATTTCGTTATTCTTTTTGTTGAGTTGTTTTTTATTTTTTCCGGAGGAAACGGCGGCCACAGAAGATATCAGCATTGTACTGCCCTCCCGCGTCGAAACCGAAATAACTCTACAAACAGCTAAAGGGGATTCTTTACTGCTGGTTTTTCCCTCTGAACACGGCCTGCAACAATCAGAAAAAACGTTACTGAAAATACTACCGAGCAAGGGAATAGAAGTCGGCTTAACACAACTGCTTGAATCCTATTTTTTACCTGACTCCGCCAGCAATCTTGAAAAAATACCGGCCAAAGATATTCAACAACTGATTCAAACTGTTCACCAGCGTCGCAAGAAAAATATTATTATTTTAGCCAGTGGCCGTGCAGCCATTCCTGTTTTACGTGGACTGGCCAGTTGGCCAGCTGAATATTCACCTGAATACCTGAGCGGGCTGATATTAATGCACCCCAAACTATTTATAAAAACACCGGCACCCGGCTTGAAAGCAGAAGTAATGCCCAGTGTGAACAAAACCAACCAGCTTATTTTTTTGATTCAACCCAAACTTTCACCTTTTTGGTGGAATAAAAATATATCACTAAAAGGCTTGCAACAATCCGGCAGTGATGTTTTTTTTCAGACCCTACCCAATGTACGCAATCGTTTTTATTTCCGTCCTGATGCCACAGCGACTGAAATCAAACTGGCAAAAAATATCCGGCTCTGATTTACACTGCTATACAATATCTGACTCACTATCCAAAAACTCAGCGCAAGATTGCAAAGGATTACATTGCCAACGAACGTGTTACGTCAATAAAAATACAGCCTCTTCTGTCACCCTATAAAGGAAAGCCTGAACCCCCGCCGCTAAAGCTCAAAACACTAGCCAATGGCACACATGATTTGAAGAGCGACAAAAACAAAGTGGTACTTGTTAATTTTTGGGCAAGCTGGTGCCCTCCCTGTGTGCATGAAATGCCATCAATGCAACGGCTAAGTAACTACTTTAATAAAAATGCCAGAACCAGAGGCAAATTTAAAATTCTTGCAGTGAATATGGCTGAAGACCGGGCAACTATCAATACATTTTTAAACACAAAAGTGTCTGTTAAATTTGATATTTTGCTTGATAGCAATGGCAAGGCACTTAAACAATGGAAAATATTTGCTTTCCCCACCAGTTTTATCATTGGCAAACAAGGCAATATTCGTTACGCCATTTACGGTGGACTCGACTGGTTCAATGACGATGTTATCAAGAAAATACAACACCTTATTGATGAATGATTCTACAAGCTGATTTTTACAATGATGATGCCTGCGAAGTGGCCAAAAAATTGCTTGGCAAGGTCATACGCCGTAAATATAAAAATCTGTGGCTAGCGGCACAAATCATTGAAACCGAAGCCTATTACCTGAGTGAAAAAGGCAGTCATTCATCATTAGGTAAAACAGACAAACGCATGGCCATGTTTATGCCTCCTGGTACCCTCTACATGTACTATGCCAGAGGCCACGATTCCTGCAATATTAGCGTTAAGGGTGAAGGCAATGCTGTTTTGCTAAAGTCCGGCATCCCTTTTGCCGATAAATTAAGCTCAAAGGAGGGATTCAGGGTCATGCAGCAGCTTAATCCGCAAAATAATGGGCAGCCTCGTGCGCTAGGCAAATTATGTGCCGGGCAAACCCTGTTATGCCGTTCACTTAATTTAAAAGTCAGCCAATGGGATCAACAGGCTTTTGATCCCGATGAGTTTTATATTGATGATATAAATAACCGCCCTGAAAAAATTATTCAGACAACCCGGCTGGGCATTCCCCCTGGACGTGATGAACATAAACCCTATCGTTTTATTGATTTGCAACATGCAAGATATTGCACCAGCAACCCTTTAAGTAAACGCAATAAACCCGACTACACCATTATTTCTTTAACAGGTTAAATTATGCAGCTTATTCAACTTAAATTCATACCAAACGCTATTCTTGTTTTAGTCAGCCTTTTCATGTTTGGCTGTTCAACTCAGCTACAGTCCAAAATTGATCACAATGTTCACTTGCTAAAAAAACAACCCTTAAAACAACAAGGATTGACCTTTATCACTCCAACCACGATTACCGGAATGGAAGAAGACAAGCAATATCTGGCATTAACCTTTAGTCATGCTTTAAAAAAAGAACGCCCGGAATTAAAAATCATCTATTTGTCAAAAACGCTGGGAATGATTAATCAGGCAAATCTGGAAGATGACTATAAAAGAATGTATGACGGTTATCGCGAAACCGGTATTTTTAACAAAACGACCTTAAAAAAAATAGGTACGCTTACCAATAGCCGTTATATCTGTCAGCTAAAACTCGGGCATTTTAAATCAAAGGCACAGGGTCGCTGGAGCCTGCTTGGCCTGAATGTTTATGATACTGAAAGCGCGAACCTGCGTTTATTTGTACAAATATGGGATGCGCAGCAAGGTATTATAGTCTGGGAAGCAGCACAGGAAATCAATTATGCCTATGATACCACTAGTGAAGATCCGGTCAGCTTTGAAACCATGATCCATCTGGCGGTTAAAGATATTGCCAAAGTCTTACCCTGAATGAAACCTTAACTATGTTATTATCAGCTTTATTTAAACGCACCAAACCAGCCGGCATACGCGCAAACAGCATTGAATATAAAGATAACAAGGCCTTTGTGGATGTGCGCGGACAAACGTGTCCTGGCTACTTGCTGGCAATTAATAAAGCCGTAGCAACAATTCAAACCGGAACAGAAATCAATCTACTGATCAGCTACCCGCCTTGTGGAGAAGATGTCAAAGCATGGTGTACAGAACGGAAGATAGAATTTCTGGGGCTGACAGAAGAACCGGAAAACAAACGCTGGGTCATACAAATCAAAAAATGATATTAAACAGCCAGTTCTTTTCTTAAAACATCCAGTACCAGCCGGGTGTCCGGCCTGACATTCCGCCAGATATAAAAAGATTCAGCAGCCTGCTCAACCAACATTCCCAGTCCATCAGCAATCGTTTTCACACCTTGCTGTGCGGCCCATTGCATAAACGGTGTTTGTTGACCGTACATCATGTCATAACAACATCCTTCTGCGGATACCAACTGGTCCGGCAATGCGGGCAACTCACCGTGTAAACTAGCCGCCGTGGCATTGATAACAATATCAAACCGCTGAGCCGTTAAATGTTCATAACCACAGCCACTTATATTTCCAAGGCCTGCAAAATGTTCTGCAAGCTCTTTTGCTTTGCCTGGTGTGCGATTTACAACAACCATGGCAGCCGGCTGTTCGTCTAACAACGGTGCCAGTACTCCACGTGCAGCGCCACCAGCACCCATTAATAATACCTGTTTGTTTTTAATTTCTATCTGATAATGACTTTTTAAATCATTAACCAACCCAATACCATCGGTGTTATCACCATACAGCTGGCCATTATCTAAAAATTTAATAGTATTAACAGCCCCGGCTCGCTCTGCGCGATCACTGCGCGTATCCACCAACGCCCATGCTTCTTCTTTAAAGGGAACAGTAATGTTTAATCCCTTACCTTTATTGGCTGCGAAATTACCCACGGCCTGTTTAAAACCACCCACATCAACTTGTATCGCTGTGTAACGAATGGATTGCCGGGTTTGCTCTGCAAACAACATATGAATACGTGGACTTTTACTATGCTGAATGGGGTTACCCATCACCGCATATTCATCAATACGTGGTTCAAAATCGAATATGTCTGTCATGGGTTATATTTCTGTTCAGGCAAAAATGCCTTTAAGCATAAAGAAAATCATAATGGATAAAATTGCCCCTGCGGGTAAGGTAATAATCCAGGACATAAAAATGGTTCTTACAACATTCATATTTAACGCAGCAATACCACGTGCCAACCCCACACCCAATACGGCTCCGACCAGGGTATGTGTGGTTGAAATCGGTAACCCGGTACCGGATGCAATCACCACCGTTGTTGCTGCAGCTAAGGTGGCTGCAAAACCCCGGCTTGGAGTCAGTTCAGTAATATTGCTGCCCACGGTAGCAATGACTTTCTTTCCATACATCACCAAACCCGCCACAATCCCAACACCACCGAGCAATAAAATCCAGCCGGCCATTGCCGATTTTTGTGCTACCTGTCCACCGCTTTCAACAATACTGACAACCGCTGCCAATGGGCCAACCGCATTGGCAACATCGTTGGAACCGTGTGCAAAAGCCATTGCCGATGCAGTAAACATCATCAATACACCAAAAACTTTTTCTACATTGGTAAAGTGATAATCATGATCGGCATCCGGATCAAATTTAAGTTTACTAATAAAATATTTACCAACCAGCATCGAGATCACTCCAATGACTATCGCAACACTGTATGCCTGTGGTGTTGTCAACTCCAGGCCAACATGTTTCAAACCTTTAAATAAAGTAACCAATGAAACAATAAAGCCAACGAGAAAAATATAATAGGGTACATATTTTTTTGATGCCTGGAAGGGTTTATCTGCATCAAAAATCAGCCGCTGCACACTACGAAACAAGGCATAAGACACCACTCCGGCAAGTACCGGTGAAATAACCCAACTCATTGCAATCGTTACTACCTTGCCCCAGTTAACCGCATCAATACCAATTCCCACGGCAGCAAAACCAACGATAGCACCGACAATAGAATGGGTTGTTGAAACCGGCCAGCCAGCACGGGTAGCAACCAACAGCCAGATCCCGGCGGCAAGTAATGAGGCAAGCATACCGTAAATTAAAAGTTCAGGGCTGTTTACCAGCAAGCTGGTGTCCATCATGCCTTTACGAATGGTTGCTGTGACCTGACCACCGGCCAGATACGCACCTAAAAATTCAAAAATAGCGGCAATAACAATCGCCTGTTTAATGGTTAAGGCTTTTGAACCCACTGATGTGGCCATTGCATTGGCAACATCATTTGCACCCACACCCCAAGCCATAAACAGACCAAAAACACAGGCCAGGATAATAAAAATTGTTCCGTATTCCACAACGAATCTCCCACTGGTTCGCTATCGTAATTGTTTGTCGTATTTGTTTTATTGAAATCCGTTTTTATTTTGCTAACATCAATTCCAGACGACTGCCTACTCGTTGCGCAATATCAGCAAGGTCACCTATCCAGTCGATGACTTTATACATGAACATAACATCAATGGGCGGCAAATCTTTTTCCTGTTTAAACAGCATGGTACGAATTCGTACCTGAAGTTTGTCTGTATCATTTTCGATTTTATTCAGCTTTTTAATCATGGATGCGACCAGCTTGATTTCGTTACCCCGAAAACCCGTTGCGACCAATTCATCCAGTTCATTAATCGCAATTTGTGCCTGTCTGGAAGCATCAATACAACGCCGCACAAACTCAATCAGTTTTTTGTGCATTGCTTCAGGAAATTCAATTTTTCGACCCAACATTAAACCGGCAATATCTTTACTTTTATTGGCAATACGATCCTGCATGGTCAGCACTTCAAGCACATCGCGTCGGGATACCGGCATAAACAAGCCCGTTGGTAGATTTAATCGCAGTGCTTTTTTCAAGTCGTCTGCTTCATTTTCAAGTTGTGCAATTTTTTGCTGCGCTTTTTCTGCCTTGCTCCATTTACCAGCAACGGCTGCATCCATAAAAGGTTCCAACGCTTCAATACAAGCCTGAACTTTTGCCATATGCGCCTGAAGTGGGGAAACAGGCGAGCTGCCAAAGAGAGTAGAAATATCGATCGGTGACATAAATGATTTCCTCCACTGGATTAAAGCATGACCTGTAATTGCAAAATTGTCAGGTACCAAACTTCAGCTGTATCATTTGTTACAATTTTATGACAAGAGTATTTTGCGAAGTATAACCATTCTACTTGCAAGTACAACCGCTTTTGTGAACAGATTGGTATTTAAAAAGCTTTGATCTTTAACAGGAATATGATACGAATTTAGAGCTGACCCTAAACATTATGTGTTGGAAACAAAAGCGGCATGGCATGCTATTTTGCATCCATATCAATTAAAGCATATAACCCGATATTTTATTTTTCATCAGGAACGAAGGCTTAAAAAATATTCAAGCTTCTTTCAACCAGGCGGCAACCCGCTTGGCAAAATAGGTTAATATGCCATTGGCACCTGCACGTTTAAATGCCAGCAGTGATTCCAGGATAACGGCTTTTTCATCCAGCCAGCCATTTTGTGCCGCTGCCATGATCATGGCGTATTCACCACTGACCTGATAAACAAACGTTGGCGCACCGTATTGCTGTTTTACCCGCTGTACAATATCCAGGTACGGCATCCCCGGTTTAACCATCACCATATCCGCGCCTTCGTTTAAATCCAGACCCACTTCCCAGAGTGCCTCATCGGAATTGGCGGGATCCATTTGATAGCTGTATTTATTACCACCGGCTAAATTGGATGCAGAGCCCACTGCGTCCCGAAATGGCCCATAAAAGCTGGAGGCATATTTTGCCGAATAGGCCATAATGCGAGTATGGATATGACCTGCAGCTTCCAGTGCCTGGCGAATTTCACCAATACGCCCATCCATCATATCGGATGGAGCAACCACATCAGCACCGGCTTCAGCATGAGAAACAGCCTGCTTAACGAGTACTTCGACCGTTTCGTCATTCATGACATAACCCGTACTATCAATCAGACCGTCCTGGCCGTGAGTAGTGAAAGGGTCCAGTGCCACATCGGTCATCACCCCTAAGTCAGGGAATGCCTCTTTCAATGCACGTACAGCACGTTGTGCCAGACCATCCGGATTATAAGCTTCAGCGGCCTCTTCCGATTTGCAGTTGTCCGGTGTCACCGGAAACAGTGCCAACATTGGCACCCCTAATTCAACCAGCTCGGCCGCTTCTTTTAAAAGCTCGTCAATACTGACACGTTCAACACCCGGCATGGAGGCCACTGCCTCACGCTGCCCCTTGCCTTCCAATATAAACATGGGATAGATCAAGTCATCACAACTTAATAAAGACTCGCGCATCAGGCGACGGGAAAAATCATCACGACGCATACGTCGCATCCGAACAGCGGGATAACTCCCTAAATGGCTTTCAATATTGGCCAAAATGGCACTCCTTAAAAAATTCAATCATTGCTGCATGTTCTTTATCACATTTATGGATAACCATTCTGGTAAAATCACTGAAATAATGGCCGAACTTAACGCATTGCCTGCTATCATACTATTAAGAGTTTAACCGAAAAAGCATATCGATATTTATTAATAGGGTAAATAATATGCAGCCACTGTCCATAAATACAAACAAGAATAGAAACAACCTGTTATACAGCCCTCTGCTTGTTTTATTACTGTTTTTCTACTCTGCAGCGATATTTGCTGATACCGCTGAACATCATCAGACCACTCCTGAGGCTCTTTTAAAATCAATCACTTATAATTTAATCGAGGCACTTAAAGCCTCCAAAAATAATCTCAAAACAAACCCCGACATAACCTATCAGCTGGTTAAAACCCACATTGCACCCAAACTGGATTTTATTGCTGCCTCACGCTGGGTACTGGGCAAGCACTGGCGGGAAGCCGACCGTGCACAAAAAATCCGCTTTATTAAAGAATTCCGCCAGTTGCTTATCCGGTTTTATTCCTCTGCCCTGGCAGAGTATGCGCTCACTCACGATCTTGACCATAATATTATGCACTTTTTACCACTACGGGAAACCGGTAAGAAAGATGTAACCGTACATTCAATAGTCAGCCCTCCGGGCTCAACAAAAAAAGTGCCGGTTAATTACCATATGCATAAAACCCATAAAGGCTGGAAAATTTACGATGTATCCGTCGAAGGCATCAGCATGATCACAACTTATAAAAGCAGCTTTGCCCCCCAATTACGCAATAGTGGTGTCGATGGATTAATCCAGAGTCTGGTCGAGCGCAATCGTAAATTATCCACGCAAAAAGTCAGTTTAAACACGACACCATAAACCCCTTTACATGCTTTATTCTGAAATGAGATAGCAACGCGAAACCATTCTGTTTTCGTGTACAATAGCCCGCTCTTTTAGTTACTAAATACACACTATTTTTAGGAGTTTACTCGTGGATCAATATCGGGGAACAACGGTTTTATCAGTACGCCGGGGCAACCAGGTTGTGATAGGAGCAGATGGCCAGGTAACTCTGGGCAATACCGTCATGAAAGGCAATGCACGCAAACTGCGCCGCCTTTATCACGATAAAGTCATTGCCGGTTTCGCAGGGGGAACAGCCGATGCCTTCACCCTGTTCGAATACTTTGAAAGTAAACTTGAAAAACATTCAGGCCAGTTGGTGCGTGCCGCTGTGGAAATGGCCAAAGACTGGCGAACCGATCGTACTCTGCGTCGCCTGGAAGCTTTGCTGGCGGTTGCTAATAAAGATGCTTCTTTGATTATTAGCGGTAATGGTGACGTCATTGAACCCGAACAGGGATTAATGGCGATTGGCTCCGGTGGCCCTTTTGCACAATCAGCTGCACGCGCTTTACTGGAAAATACCGAGCTATCGGCAAAAGAAATTGTGGAAAAAAGCTTGAATATTGCTGGCGACATCTGCATATACACTAATCACAATATATTAATTGAAGCCTTGAGTATTGATTAAACTTCCGTTCACTTAACTTAAAGAACAAAAACTGGATTCATTATGTCTAAGATGACACCTCGCGAAATTGTAGAAGAACTTGATAAACATATTGTCGGTCAGGCCGCGGCCAAACGTGCCGTTGCCATTGCATTGCGTAATCGCTGGCGTCGCAGCCGGGTTGATGAAGAGCTGCGCAATGAAATCACCCCTAAAAATATTTTAATGATAGGCCCAACCGGTGTGGGTAAAACCGAAATTGCCCGACGGCTGGCCAAATTATCAGATGCCCCTTTTTTAAAGGTTGAAGCCACAAAATTTACTGAAGTGGGTTATGTTGGCCGCGACGTGGAATCCATTGTGCGAGACCTGATGGAAATAGCCGTCAAGCAAACACGCGAACAAGCAATGAAAAAAGTACAGCACCGTGCTGCCGATGCTGCTGAAGAACGCATTCTCGATATTCTTTTACCTTCGGCTCGCAGTTACAGCTTTGGCCCGGAAGAAAACAGTCGTGCCGATGAAGACCCCAAAGAAGATAGCAACAATCCGACTCGCCAGAAATTTCGTAAAAAATTACGTGAAGGCGACCTCGATGACAAACAAATTGAAGTGGAAGTGAGTGCCCCTGCTGTAGGTGTTGAAATTATGGCACCACCGGGTATGGAGGAAATGACCAGTCAGCTACAGGGTATGTTTCAGAATATTGGCGGAGCTAAAAAACGCACTCGAAAGATGTCGATTAAACAGGCCATGAAAACCCTCACTGACGAAGAGGCTGCTAATCTTTTGAATGAAGAAGAGATCAAGGACGCAGCACTGAACAGCGTTGAACAAAATGGTATCGTCTTCCTCGACGAAATGGACAAAATTGCCAAACGGACTGAATCATCCGGTGCCGATGTCTCCCGTGAAGGCGTTCAGCGTGATTTACTTCCTCTGGTTGAAGGCTCCACCGTGAGTACCAAGTATGGCATGATCAAAACCGACCATATTTTATTTATTGCCTCCGGTGCTTTTCATTTAACCAAGCCATCGGATCTTATTCCGGAATTACAGGGCCGTTTTCCTATTCGTGTTGAACTCGATGCATTAAGTTCAGATGATTTCATCAAAATTCTGACTGAACCTGATGCCTCTCTCACCGAACAATACAGTGCCTTATTGGAAACCGAAGATGTACAATTAATTTTTACTGCCGAAGGTGTGCAACGCCTTGCTGAAATGGCCTGGCAAGTTAACGAACGTACAGAAAACATAGGGGCACGTCGTCTGCATACGATATTGGAACGTTTGCTTGAAGAC
>JALXDW010000346.1 GCA_027070385.1 Chromatiales bacterium | reverse complement strand
ACTCTTCGGTTCCAATCTCTATGAGTAAATCGGCTGTTTTCATTTTGTTACTCACTTCGCACCTGCCTTTGCATTACTTTCGCTATGGCAAAGTGGAAAACCTAATGCTTCTCGACGCACATAATATGCTTCGGCCACCGCACGTGATAAATTACGAATACGCAAAATATAACGCTGCCGCTCGGTCACGGAAATCGCATGGCGTGCATCCAGTAAATTAAAGGTATGCGATGCGGTTAACATTTGCTCGTAAGCGGGCAAGGGTAAATCTTTTTCAATGAGTGACTGACTTTGTACTTCACATTGATCGAATTGTTTGAACAGCTGTTCAACATCGGCATATTCAAAATTATAGGCCGACTGTTCCACTTCATTCTGATGAAAAACGTCACCGTAAGTCACCACACCTTGTGGGCCTTCAGTCCAAACCAGATCAAATAAACTTTTCACACCTTGCAGGTACATGGCGATACGTTCCAGCCCATAGGTAATTTCACCGGTAACGGGTTTGCACTCCAGTCCACCGACTTGCTGAAAATAAGTAAACTGGGTGACTTCCATTCCATTCAACCAGACTTCCCAGCCCAGCCCCCAGGCGCCGAGCGTAGGCGATTCCCAGTTGTCTTCCACAAAGCGCACATCGTGAACCAATGTGTCGATACCCAGCATTTCGAGGGATCCTAAATACAATTCCTGGATATTTTTAGGTGACGGTTTAAGCATGACCTGAAACTGGTAATAATGCTGCAGGCGATTCGGGTTTTCACCATAACGACCATCGGTTGGGCGACGACAGGGTTGTACATAGGCCGTATTCCATGGCTCAGGACCAATGGCACGCAAAAAAGTGGCCGGGTGAAACGTCCCTGCGCCCATTTCCATATCATACGGCTGTAAAATCACACAGCCCTGATCTGCCCAATACTGCTGTAAGGACATGATAAGTTGTTGAAAAGTCATTAATTTTTATCCGTCGAACTTAAAAGTGTCTAATTGTGCTGCATTATACATTAAACAATTCATCGTTTTCGCACTGCTTCGACTAAATTCATACTCTCACCCGGTTGCAGGGTCGTTTTCCACCTTATTTCTACAGGATGCGAAATCAGCTGCACCGACTAAAATGGCCATACTTCAAAAAAATACACACCTGTTTAGCAACAGCCTTATTATAAATTAACCCCATGTGTGAGCTTGCAACCGTCAAACTGTCAGCCGCGGTCGCCAACTCGGCTTCAGACACCGCAACCGTCCCATCATTTGCGCCTTCCAAAGGTGCCAACATCCGACCAATACCCATTCGCCCTACACCGGCAATCACACCTAATGGATTGCTTGCGTTCCATTCAGGTGCATCCCCTAACAGGCCCTGCTGTATACTTTTACCCAATATCAACCGCCCCAACACCGAATGACTGAGTTGCTCCGCTACTTTGCTGCCATGATGTGGTGTACCTAATGTCACCACATAACCGGCTCGCTGTTCAGGGTAAAGATGAAATAAATGTCTTACCACCAAACCACCCAAGCTATGTGCAACAAAATGTAACCTTTCAGATTCTATTTTTTGTATATAGGCCTGTAACTCAACCGCACTTTGTTGCGGGCTTTTTCTAACCGTTGAATAACTGAATTGATGTACCTTGAAACCACAATCTTTAACGCGTTTGCGCAAGAGGGTCATATCGACACCCAGCATCCACAAGCCATGAATAAAAACCACATGCTCCACTGTTAATATTTCTTTGTGGTTTGTTTAAAAAAATGCATTGATTGTTCCTTAAACTGTACCGGATAATCGACTAAAAAAGGATACAGCTTTATTCAACACCACTTTGATATAAAGTACTTGCATAAAACCGGTTTATTTTTATTAACTGGCAGCGCAACCCGCTGACTGCTAACAAAACTATACCCTGCATAAAGACATCACCTCTTTACCCAACATACACAATAAAAATCAAGTAAACAATTAAACCGCTTTATATATTATTAATTTTCAATATACAGATTTCACTTTCTTTTCACTCCATTTTAGTTAAAATTTATTCAAGTCCATAATTTTCTGGCCGCTGATATAAACAGGTTATTGAATAAGAGGTTTTTATGTCAATAAATGAACAATCCGGTATCACCGCACAATGGTATGCATTAATCACTGACGCCCAGTCAGCCAACGGTATTCAGCTTGATACACCACTTGAAAGTTATCTTGTGCATACCCTTATTCACTATACTCAACGCCCCGAAATTGCAGCACGTATTTTTGCCATTGATTATATGCTGGCACAACACGAACAAGGGCAAATACGCAGTACACAATTACGTGAACTGGCTGATCAATGTTTGCTTTATGCCGGGCTTTTTCCTCAATACGCCAGACAACGTCATGTGCGCGTCAGCTATTACGTCAACATTGGCCGCAGTGCTTACTCAGACCTGGCAGCAGGGGAACATGACTGGTCAGAAGTGTTTGCCGAGATAAGTGAGCAGTTTGTGACTTTAATGGATACCTTACTGGCTATCCATCAGATTGATGATCCACAAAACCCGGACTACCCGCTTGATCCGCTACTCGCTCTGCAAACCTGGCAAGACACTCAAAGCCAGCAAGCATTAAAAATACTGCAACAACAAACCGGAACCAGAAATATTGTCGATTCTAGCTCCTGTTCTGCTAACAAAACCACAAAACATTAAATTTTCTGTCAACCAAATACTCACCTGTACGTTAATATGCCATTAACGTACAGGAGAATTTATTTTGAAAAATACCGCCATCCCTTTCGCATTCTTTTTAATATTACTGCCCCTGTTTTCTGTACAGGCCAGTGAAATGGAATTAGGTTATTCGAGTGACTCAAACAATACACAAGACAGCTCTCTGAATCTAGGCTTTGATATAACAGAACAAACCCAGCTATACATGGGTGGTGGTGAGTCGGTTATTAAAGACAGTAGCGGTGAAATTACAACAACCAGTTACAACATTGGACTCAATGGTATTGGTGATGAACAGTTCGATTATGATCTTGGCTACGCCTATTGGGGAAATACCGATGAACTTACCACCGAAACCTTTCACATCAGTCTGTCTTTATATACTCAGGATTGGAAATTTACAATTCGCCCCGAAACACAACAAATCGTGCTCTACACCAAAGACTCTCGCAACCAGGTTGATATTGATGGCAGTGGTTTTTATAACAGTATTGAATATTTTGGTTTCGACATGGTTGAATTTCTTTATGCACATAGCAGCTACCACTACGATAAAAACCTTACCCTGTTAAATACTCGCCTTGCTGAATTATTTTTGAGCAATGCCTCGTTAATGCTCAGTGGCAGTTTTTTAGAAAAAAAAGATCAGGCTGAAATTGCTTTTAATCTCTCGTCATCTCCCTGGCTGCCAAAACGCATTACCCTGGCCTATACACAATCATTGATTGCCGTGGATAAAAGCCACAGTGAAACCCTTGCCATGAGGCTACGTTTTGATCTCTCCAATAATGTCGAGCTGCAACTCGAAGGCGGTGAAATTCGCCCTGAATTCAGCGATAACTTAAACTACGCCATGGTTTCTTTACGCTTTAAAAACTAAAAGTAATGATTAAAACAAACTGTTACCAGCGTTCAGCAATACGCTAGACTCTACCCAGAACAGTACCCTCTGAATTTGCAAGGATACAGCCTTGCTCATCCACTGCGATTTTATGACTGTGAATAAAACCCGAATAATAATCTGTTATAATAACCATTGAGCTGTGTTTTTGGCTCAACGATGATTTTACCCTGCTGTGTACAGACTCACGCAGCCAAATAATTTCTTAATTGGATTTTCTTTTACACATGACAAAACAAATTAAAGCTGTCTCCCTTATTTCCGGTGGACTCGATTCTCTGCTTTCAACCAAACTCATTATGGAACAGGGTATTCACGTTGAAGGAATTAATTTTTTCACCGGCTTTTGTGTAGAAGGCCATACCCATGCAATTCGTAAAAAAGATAAAGCCAAACCCAAACGCAATAATGCCTTATGGGTGGCCGAGCAACTGGGAATTAAATTACACATTATTGATATAATTGAAGAATACAAAAACGTCTTGCTTAACCCCAAACACGGTTACGGCCAGAATATGAACCCCTGTCTGGACTGCAAAGGCTTTATGGTCAAAAAAGCACTGCAATGGATTAAAGAAAATGATTTTGATTTTATCATTACCGGTGAAGTGATCGGCCAACGCCCGATGTCACAACGTAAAGATACCATGCCGGTTATACAACGAGAATCCGGTGCAGGTGATTTACTGGTACGCCCTTTATGCGCTCAACACTTACCACCCACCTTACCGGAACGCGAAGGCTGGCTGGATCGTGACAAACTTTTAGACTTTTCCGGTCGCACCCGTAAACCACAATTTGCACTGGCCGAAGAATTTGGTTTTGAAGATTATGCCACGCCTGCAGGCGGCTGCTGCTTTTTAACCGATAAATCCTATTCCGTTAAACTGGTCGATCTATGGCAACACCGCGGCAACCGCGACTACGAACTTGACGATATCATGTTGCTTAAAGTTGGCCGGCATATTCGCCCCAATGAGAAATTTAAAATTATTGTCTCACGTGAAGAGGGTGAAAATAAATTTATGGAAGGCTATAAAAAACAGTT